>NZ_JBIBZU010000024.1:0-113448 GCF_043088245.1 Streptomyces sp. NPDC014623
GACCCGCAGACTCACCGCAGAATCCACCCCCACATGGCGCGGAGCATGAACCACCCGCAACCACGCAATCCGGGATGAAACAACGGGACGAAACACCCTCTCAGCACGAACGACACCCGCGGGCTCCTCGCCGACGCCACAACGACGACCCCCAACGCGGTACTCCAGCCCTGAAAGCCCATCGGTGTAACTGAGCGGCGGACCGCTGGACGGACAGCTGCCGGACGTCACCGGCCTCACCGCCGACGAACGCACGGCCGGCGCCTACCTGATCACCCCGCACAGCACCTACGGCCCTGGCGGACGAGCCTCCTACGGGCCGACCTTCAGCCGCCCGGACGGCCCATGGGTCTGGGAGGGCGACATACCCTGGCCGAACTCAGTCGGCGCGATCAGGACCCCGAGGGCCAGGACGATGACAACCGTGAACCTCTCGTCCATCCGACTCCGCGCTTCGGTCCGCCGGCGCAGCCGCATCACCACAATGAAAGCGAGCAGGACCGCCACGTTGATCGTCAGCACCGAGGCCTCTCCCTCACTCGTAGGTACCTCTCTTGGTTCTCTGGTGTAGCCCGGGCGTGGGGCTCTCGGTGCCTGGTTACATACGGTTGGCGGCAAGGGGTCTGTCTCTGGCCGGATCCGTAGCGCCTCCAATCGTCTGAGCTGGCCGGCTCGACCGGCCTGCTCGTCCGCACGCTGGAGCGGACCGACCGCCCGGATCTCGGGCAGGCGGTGCGTAGCCGGCCTGTCAGGACAGCGTGGTCGGTCTGCGGGGCGGTGGTACCGCGCGCAGGAGTTCCCACAAGGGGCGGGATCCGGCGGCCCAGATGGCCAGGGTGTGGCGGTCAACGAGGTGCAGACGCTGGGACCGGGCGAACTCGGTCGCGGGTTTGGTGAAGCGGCCGTTGGTGACCAGGACGATGACGTCGCCCTTGTGGACGGGGCGCCCGGTGCCATTGAGGACGTGCAGGTCGGGTGTCCCGACCGCTGCTCCGGCAAAACCCGCACGGCGGTGTTTGCACTGGATGACCCAGCGTCGGCCGAAGGGGTCGGTGGCCTTCACATCCGCCCCGTTGTCGCCAGCGCCACCGACCTGGACCGCATCCGCGCAGCCGTCACGGAGCATCAGGTCACGTATCGCGTGCTCGAACTGCCGGTGCTGCAGCCCGTCCAGGGCAGCCATCGAGTACCTCAGGGCTCTCACCTGCGTGTGCCGCAGGGCTTCCGCCTGCGCGCGAGAGCGGAACCAGACGAAGCCACCGGCTCCCGCCAGAAGCAGAGCAAGCAAGGGAACCCAGGGGTGGGCGGCGAGCCAGTGCACCAACTGGGAGAACAGCCAGCCAATAACGACAACACTGACAAGGATCTCACCGCCGGTGTAGACCTGCTTCCGCTTACGCGACCGGACAGAACTGCGCCGGGGCCGCGGCCGCGAGGCGGGGCGTCGGGCGGTCATCGGGCACTCCGGTCCCACGGAATCGGGTAGGTCACCGTCGACCGCGACTGCGGACCGGTCGCCGCCTTCGGCGCCTGCGGGAACCGGATCGGGTACGACACCGTCGGCTGAGGCCTTGGCTTCGACGGCGTCTTCTGTGTCTTGGGGAACATCACCGGGTACACCGCGGTCGAAGCCGGCCGAGGCGTGGCCCCGGAGCCGCCGGCCGAGTTCGCCGGATTTCCCAGCACGACCACCGCCACCCCGACCATGACCACGATCGACATCTCCCGACGCCCACCTGCGGCCCACCGCGAATATCCCTGGACCTTCGTTCCGTCCCTGCGTACGTACGGCCTCACCCATGGCATGACGAATCCCCTCCCCCACCACACCGCGCCCCCTTGCGCAGCCGATCCATCAAAGCAGCCATCACTGACAACACGTCACCAAAAGAACACTTCCGGTCACGGCTGGAATCAGACAGAAGACCCCCGCCCCTGCGGTAGCGGCCCGTGCGCCCACCGGGCATGAGAAAGCCCCGGCTGGTCGGGGGAGGCCAGCCGGGGCAGTAGGGGTGTGGGGGCGAAGGGCGGTCGCCTCTCGGCGGAGGGCTCCATGGGGCTTCAGCCGAACGATCTTCCCCATGGGCTACAGGTGAGGCCCAGGGACACTGTCCCCTCCATACCCACACGCAGAAGAACGCGCCACCACGCAGGGATGTTCCAGGCCTCTTCGCTGACAGGCAGTGAGTCGGACCACACCCTAGGACAGGGCTGGCTATCAGGGCTTCCAGAACGATGACGTAGAAGTCATCTCATTTGGCGAGTCGGCGGTAGCAGCTGAGGGTGCAGGCGATGCTGGTGAAGGCCAGGAAGTGGTCGGCCTTGCGTTCGTAGCGGCGGTGGAGTCGTCGGCAGCCGGCGAGCCAGGACATGGTGCGTTCGATGGTCCAGCGGTGTCGGCCGAGTCGCTGTGAGGTCTCGACGCCTTTGCGGGCGATGCGGTGCCGGATTCCGCGCCCGGATAGCCATTGCCGCAGGTGGCGGTAGTCGTAGCCCTTGTCGGCGTGGAGCTTGCCGGGCCTGCGTCGGCGGAGGCCCCGGCGGGAGCGGATGGGCGGTATGCCCGTCACGAGCGGGATCAGGGCTTGGCTGTCGTGAACGTTAGCGCCGGAGATTGCGACGGATATGGGCAGACCGGTCCGCTCGGTGATCAGGTGGATCTTCGACCCGTACTTGCCCCGGTCAACAGGATTCGGACCCGTCAGGTCCCCCTTTTCAAGGCCCGCATGTTCACCGAGCCGATCGCGCACCGCGACCAGTCCAGCTCGCCACGAGCCCCGAGTTCGTCGAGGACCAGGCGATGCAGCTTGCCCCACACCCTGGCCTTCGACCACTCCGAGAACCGCCGGTGGGCAGTCGCTCCGGACGGGCCGAACGACGCGGAAGGCAACTGCTGCCAGGTGCAGCCCGACGTGACCACGAAGACGATCGCGGCCAGCACCTCCCGGTCACCGTGCCACCGCCGGCCACCACCCTGCGGCCGCGACGGCGCCTCCGGCACCACCCGCTGGAACAACTCCCACAACTCGTCCGGAACCAGCCGCTCAACGATCCCCACCATGACTCACAGACTACCGAGTCACCCAAATGAGATGACTTCTTACGAGTTGGTGCGTGATAGCGGGTGAGGCGTGTTTGACCTGTTCGGGGCCTGTTCTCAGGTGTTGGTGGTGCGGTCGGAGACGAGGCCGGCGATGGCGCGGTAGGTGTCGGGGAGGCGGTCGCGGCGGTGGGTCCAGCGCGTCAGTTGCTTCCAGCGTTTGTGGTCGGCGAGGGCGTGTTCGACGGTGATGCGGTCGGAGGAGTGGCCGTGGCGGTCGCGTTCCCACTGTTCGACTCTGCCGGGCAGTGCTCCCGGCCGGGGTTTTCTGGGCGGCGTGATCGCTTGCCCGCGGTGGTCGCGGCTCAGGCCCAGGTAGCCGTCGTCCAGGAGGACCTCGACGTCGGGAAAGTGCTGGAAGCAGATGGCGATGCCTTCGTTGCGGGCGGCCGTGGCGTCGTGCATACGTCCGGGCCGCAGGGCGTCGGTCCATAGTGTGCGTCCTTGCCAGTCGGCGATCACGGTGGCCTTCATCGTGTTCTGCTTCTTCTTGCCGGAGACGAACACGCGCCGGCCACCACGTCCGGCCGGTGGCCGGCGGACCTGGATCTCGGTGGCGTCCAGCCGCAGCTCGATGCCTTCGGCCTGGGCGTAGGCGAACACGTCCGGCAGCGTCCGCAGCCGCAGGCCGGGGCGGTCGGGGACCGCGCACCCCCGCTCGGCCAGGAGCGTGCGTACTTCTGCGATCGCGCGGGTGACGGTGGATCGGTCGACGCCGAACAACAGCCCGAGCACCGAGTGCGGCAGGTCGTGGCGCAGATGGATCAGCGTGGCTACCAGCCGGTCGACGAACACCAACTGGTGGCGGGCACCGGCACCCGCGGCCCGCTTCCTGGCCCCGCCTCGTGCAGCATGGCGGCGGCCCTCGAGACCGGCTTGCCACGGCACGGCCAACTCCTCGACCAGGCGAGCGAGATGACGCCGAGAGATCCCCGTGAACAGTCGATGCGCCAGCACCGCCCGATTGACCATGATCGCCACAACCGGATCATGCCACCTGCCAGGCACGACGCCTCACCCGCTATCACGCACCAACTCGTTAGACCGTGTCCTACATGGTCAGTTGGCAGTTGTGCTGGGTATGGGGAGTGGACGGTGGGGATGGATCGTTCCGGACGGACTCTGGGAGATAGCGGAGCCGTTGCTGCCGCCGGCGCGAGTTCGCCCGCAAGGCGGCGGGGTCGCGAACATCGATGATGAGGCCGTCTTCGCGGCGATCATCTACGTGCTGGTCAGCGGGTGCGCTTGGCGAGCCTTACCGCCGTGCTTCGGGGCGTCGAAGTCGACCGTGCACCGTCGCTTCGTCATCTGGTCGAGAGCCGGGGTGTGGGGCCGCCTGCATCAGAAGATTCTCCAGCTGCTGGACGAACAGAACCTGATCGATCTGTCCCGTGCGGTCCTGGACTCCGCCCACGTCCGGGCTAAAAGAAGGGGCGAACTTGCAGGTCCGAGCCCCGTGGACCGGGGCAAGCCAGGTTCCAAGATGCACGTCCTGTCCGACGCGGACGGACTGCCCCTACGCGTCGGGCTCTCCGCGGCCAACACCCACGACAGCCAGGCCCTGAAGCCGATGCTGTCCCATTTCCACATGGGACACGGATCCCACGCGACGGAATCCAAGCCCTGCCGGCTTCACGCAGACAAGGCGTACGACATCCCCCACCTGTGGCAATGACTCTGGGGCAAGCACATCGGAGTCCGTATCGCCCGCAAAGGCATCGACTCCAGCGAGCGGCTCGGCAGGCGCAGATGGGTCATCGAACGAACCATGTCCTGGCTGACCGGCTACCGCCGACTCAACCACCGCTACGAGCGGAAACCGGGCAACTACCTGGCCTTTCTCGGACTAGCAGCCGCTCTCTGCTGCTACAAACGGTTCCTCAAACTGACCATGTAGGACACGGTCTTAGGAACCTCCGTATGAAGTGCCCCCTGCCAGCCCGTGCGCCCAAACCCACCAAACCCGGCCCGGGTCGTCCGCCCGGCGTGAAAAACCGACGCCGGGCCCCCGTTCAGGACGTCGGCCTGGTCCTCAAGACCTGAGAAGCGCACTCACGCTCCACTCATCACAAGAAGGGCACCAAGCCCAGACGCGTCACGGGACGAGTGGCAGGCTGGGTGTTCCCGGATCAGGCGCGGAGCAGTGAGGCGTGGATGCGGGCAATGGCCCGCAGCACCTCGTCGCGGTTCTTGGCCTGCTGCATCCATGCGGGCAGGCGGGCCACTACGGTCATCTTCCGGCCGTGGTCGTGCCAGGGAATGCCTTCACGCAACGGCGCCTGCACGAATCGCCTGATCAGGTCCAGGTGCTCCAGGTTGTAGGCCCATACCCACCCGTGCCTGGTCTCGGTCTGCAGCCACAGACGGACACCGAAATAGGGGTCTCTGGCCGACCCATAGGGGTCCCGAAGCAAGGTCAAACCTCCACGGCGCGATTCCTTCGCCGTCCCGCAGTTTCGACAGATGAGACGTCTTGGCACGAAGGTGCCCTGGTCGCGTACTCCGACAGGATCCGATGCTGTCCCGACATGCGCCACTTTGTCACAGTCGGGACAGCGCACGAGGACAGACTCCAGGAAGTCGTACTTCATGCTGCGTGGGTCCCGGAACCGATGGTGGTGTGTGGAGATCGGACTCATCAGACCAGTATGCGAGCCAAGCCCCGAAGGCTCCTACGGGATAAATCTCAAGCTCAGCGGACAAGCGGGAGGCGGAGAACCGGTCCCCGCGCAGACCATCCGGGAGGACCTACGCCGGTTCTACTTCGACACGGCGCTGTCCAGCAGCTCGGCCCTGCCCAGTCTGCTCGCCTTCGCTCACCCCGGCCGTGTCCTCTACGGCACCGACTGGCCTCTGTGTCCCTCATCCGCCGTGACGGACTTCACCGCCCGTCTCGACACCTTCCTGTCAGACACCGACTGGACACTTGTCAACCGCGCCAATGCCGAGAAGTTGTTTCCCCGCCTGGCACTCAAGTCTGCCCGGCGCTGAACGCTTCTCGTCAGCTGAGCGGCTGCACATCGTCGAGGGCGTTCCTGCGATGTCCACCGACTACGTCCACCTGGCCGACGACGTGCAGCCAAGATGCTGCTTGTTCTCGGGGCCGCAGGCCGGCCGTCGGCTCGGTGGAACGCCAACCAGCCTCTCAGTCCGAGCAGGGGTGGCGGCGGCACGCGGCGTTCTTGCAGCCGGGACGAGGCGGTGGAAGGGTTCGACGGGTGAAGATTCTTGTTGTCGGCGCGAGCGGACTGCTCGGGCAGCACACAGTGACTCAACTCCAGCGGCGAGGCCACATGACGACCGCCCTGGCACGCACCGACCGGCCCGGAATCGACCATGCCCTCGACGTCTCCGCCGCCTCGGTCGGCGACTGGCGCGAGGTGCTGGCGGGCCACGACGGCGTGGTGTTCGCGGCCGGCCTGGACGATCGCCGGCCGTTGCGCAGGCCCGCCTACCCCACGCTGCGCCGGGCCAACGTCGAGCCGGTCGTCGCGTTGCTGACGGCGGCCCGGCAGGAGGGACTCACGCGGGCGGCCGTTATCGGCTCGTACTTCACCTGCATCCACCGTCGCCACCCGACGTGGCACCTCGCGATCCGGCACCCTTACATCCGCAGCCGCATCGAGCAAGCACGGGAAGGACGGGCAGCAGCCGGGCCGAACCTGCCAGTTGCAGTGTTGGAGGTGCCGTTCGTCTTCGGCGCGGCCATCGGCAGGCGCCCGGACTGGTGCCGCCCGCTGGAGTCATGGGCGCGGTCGCGGTGGCCCCTGTACGCGCCGGACGGCAGCACCGCCGTGACCAGCGCGCGGCACGTCGCCGAGGTGGCGGTCGCGGCGCTGGAGCACGCCTCGGGAGAGGACCTCCCGGTGGTGGAGGACAACCTCTCCTGGCAGGACATGATTGCTCGTGTCGCATCAGCCGTGCACAGGGCGCGCCCCGTACGCCGCCTGCCTTCTGCCCTATTAAGGACGGCCCTGCACCTGGCAGGCAGCCTCGAATCCCTCACCGGCCATCAGTCGGGCCTCACGCTCGCTCACCTCCCCGACCTCCTGCTGCGCGACCTCCACCTCGACCCCGGCCCCGCAGCCGGACTCGGTCTTCCTGGCCGGCCGAAGCTGCTCGACACCGCCATCACCGAGAGTCTGGGGCGCTGAACTCGCCCCGGACGGCATTGTCACGTTGGCTGGCCGGCGTGGGATGATCTTGTGGCTGGTCGTGCTGGGGAGGGGTTCGCCCGTGTCGTCCGCGCCGCCGTCGTACAAGGGGCACCGGTACCCGGTCGAGGTCATCTCCCACTGCGTGTGGCTGTACTTCCGCTTCCCGCTCAGCTTCCGTGATGTCGAGGAGCTGATGCTCGAACGCGGTGTTGTCGTCTCCCACGAGACGATCCGGCGCTGGTGTGCGAAGTTCGGACAAGGCTACGCCAATGGCCTGCGCCGGAGGCGGCCCCGGCCCGGCGACAAGTGGCACCTGGACGAGGTCTTCCTCAAGATCAACGGGAAGCAGAAGTACCTGTGGCGGGCCGTGGGCTCCGACGGCACCGTCCTGGACATCCTGGTCCAGAACCGGCGGGACACCGCTGCGGCCAGGCGGTTCTTCCGCAGGCTGATGAAGAAGACCCGTACGGTGCCACGGGTGGTCGTCACCGACAAGCTCCGCTCCTACGGCACGGCCCACCGCGAGGTCATGCTCCCGTCGAGCACCGGGCCCGCAAGGGCCTGAACAACCGGGCCGAGAACAGCCACCAGCCCACCCGGCAACGCGAACGCGCGATGAAGGGCTTCCGTAGTACCGGCGGAGCCCAGTGATTCCTGTCCGGGTTCAGCGGCATCTCGCCCCACTTCCGGCCCCGCCGCCACCTGATGACCGCCACCGACTACCGAGCCGAGATGACCGTCCACTTCGCTATCTGGGACCAGATCACCGGCGTGGCCAGCCGACCTGCCGCGGCCTGAACACAGGCCCGGACCGCAAGCGCACCACGTCCCGACGCGCCATCAGCCGGTCACAAACCCAACAACGTGACAACGCCTATGAACGTCCTGATGAACAGGGCCCGCCGACATCGGGGATCTCCCGACTGAAACGGGTGGCCACCGTCAGATACCGGTGCCGATCTGTGTGATCGGCAGGGAAGCGTGGTGACCCGTGGCTGCCGGGGTTCGGCCGGCTACAACCTCAAAACCGTCCACCGGCACCGCATGGACTGGTGGACGGTAGTCCGGCACCCAGTCTCGGGTCGGGCTTCTGCACCTGTGGGCACCAGAGCCCGATGTCCTCACGTGCGGTGCGCCTGATCCTCTCCGGGCCGCCGGACCGCCGGGCTGACGGCAGCCTGACGGCCGGGGACCGGTCTGTCGTTCGTCGGCTCAGGCTGCGGTGGTGAGTTTCACCGGCTCGATGCCGGTCGCGCTGTGCCGTTCGGCCCAGCTCTCCAGCGCTGTGCGGCAGGCGTGGTCGAGGTGGTGCAGTCCTGTCAGGTCGAGTTCGACCGGGCGATCCTGCGGGAGGGACTCCAGTGTGTCGAGGATCTTCGGCAGGCGGAGGAACGTGGCGTTGCCTGCCAGGTGTGCCTTGATGGGGCCGGCGCTCTTGTCGATGACTTCCAGTTTGACGTGCGAGGCCTCCCAGGCGGTCTTGGCGACTGCCAGGGCCAGACCGATCAGGACGCCCTCGAACATGTTCACCACGACGATGGCGAGGGCCGTGACCACCAGGATCGCCGCCTCGCCCCTGTGCTCCCGCCACAACGCGGCGACCTGGCGGAACGGGATCAGTTTCCAGCCCGCGTGCACGAGGATGCCGGCGAGCGCGGGCAGGGGGATCAGCGCCAGGGCGAACGGGAGCGCGGCGGCGAACAGCAGCAGCCACACACCGTGCAGAACTCGCGACGCCTTGGTCTTCGCACCGGCGTTGACGTTGGCCGAACTGCGGACGATCACTGCGGTCATGGGCAGGGCGCCGAGCAGTCCGCAGACCGTGTTGCCCGTGCCCTGGGCGACCATCTCCTTGTCGTACTCGGTGCGCGGACCGTCGTGCAGCCGGTCCACAGCTGCCGCGCTGAACAGGCTCTCCGCCGAGGCGATCAGCGCGAACGCGATGATCGTGCCCCAGATGGCGGGACTGACCAGTTCACCGAAGGCCTCGGCGCCGGGCGGCTGGACGACACCGAGCAGGCCCTCCACCTCGACGGTGGCGACCGGCAGTCCGAGGCCGAGCGTGGTGGCCGTCGCCAGCACCACCGCGGCGAGGGCCCCGGGCACGGACTGCACCCGCTTCGGCAGTTTTCTCCACAGCACGATGACGGTGATGGTGCCCGCGCCTATGGCGAGGGAAGCCAGGGCCTCGGTGCTCCCGAGCGCGTCGGCGAACGCGCGGGGCAGGCCCGTGATCTTCCCGATGCCGGTCTCCGGAGCCTTCAGGCCCGCCGCGGCGTAGATCTGCCCGGCGATGATCACCAGGCCGATGCCGCAGAGCATGCCCTCGACGACGGAGACGGATATCGCCCTGAACCAGCGGCCGATTCGGAAGAACCCCATGGCGAGCTGAAGCAGCCCGGCGATCAGCACGATCACGCCGAGCGTGCCCACCCCGAACTCGCTGACCGCCTCGAAGACGATCACGGTCAGGCCGGCGGCCGGTCCTGACACCTGGAGACTGCTGCCACGCATGAGGCCGGTGACGAGGCCGCCGACGATGCCGGTGACGAGCCCCAGTTCGGCCGGGACGCCGGAGGCGACCGCCACCCCCACGCACAGGGGCACCGCGACGAGGAAGACGACGACGGAGGCGAGGAAGTCCTGACGTAAATGAGGGAACCTGGACAGCACGGTGATCACCTGTCCCCTCAGAGCGTCTCGAACGTGTCGGTGTCCGCGTGGTGTTCGCGTACGAGTCCGGTGTGGACCTCGTAGTACCAGCCGTGCAGGCGGACTTCACCGGCTTGCAGGCGCTGTTCGACGCAGGAGTAGGAGCGCAGCCGCAGGAGCTGCGTCAGGACGTGGTTCTGCACGGCCTCGGCGACCGTCGGGTCGGCGGGATCGGAGCACGCGGGTTCTTTCGCGGCGTGCGCGAGCCAGTCCCGTACGGCGGGAACCGAGTCCAGGTCGTCACCGCGCACCACGGCACCGACCGCGCCGCAGTGGGAGTGGCCGCACACCACGATGTCCTTGACGCCGAGGACTTCGACGGCGTACTCGATCGTCGCCGCCTCGCCGGTGGGGGTGGCGGAGGCGTACGGGGGAATGATGTTGCCGGCGGTGCGCAGCTCGAACAACTCGCCGGGCCGGGCGCCCGTGATCAGAGCCGGTACGACCCGGGAGTCGGAGCAGGTGATGAACAGGACCTCGGGAGACTGACCCGCGGCGAGGCCCGCGAACTCCTCGGGGCGCTGTCCGAAGGTACGTGCGTTGTCGATGAGGGGCTGCATGGTGTGGTGATTCCTCCTGGCGCGTCGTAAAGGCGCGTCGGACTTGCATGACAGAGATGTGGGGGCCGTTCCGCTCGGTCAGCAGCGGAACATCTGGGGTGCGGCCCCGGAGGGGGCTGCGGATCTGCTCGACGCGCGGCCGTGTACGGCGCTGGGCGCGGCGTGGTCGAGTCCGGCCACCGGCCCCCGGTTCGAGGTCTTCAGCGAGTGACCGGCTGGCCCGGGTGTGCGTGTCCGTGTGGGACGGTCACGAGCCTGGGGTGACCCGATCAGGTCACCGCAGGTCGAACGGGCCGAAGGAGTCAAAGCCTCACTAAGCGGCTCCAGGGCGGGAGGGATGGTCCCGGCCTGGCTGCCGTTGGCGGGACGGCCAGAGGTGTGAGAGTGCGTGAGGGAAGCCGTAGCCGCGAGGAGCGGAGACGCGGGCGGCGAGACGGCACAGAACGCCGACACGCTCCGGGTCGTCGTGGCTTGCAGCACGCTCTTCCCTTCTGGCAGGTTCACGCCCGTGGCTCGAACCAAGAGATCGTTAACTATTGGTCAAGAACACCATAGGAAAGTAAAGCTGCGTGCAAGGTTAACTGCACGTGACGGCTAGGAAAGAGCCCGGAAAGTGAGGGCTGTTTGGCCGGATCCGCATCCGTGGGCCGGAGTCGCCTCGCCGGCCGCCTCATCGCGTCGACCGCGTCGCCGTCGGCCGCTTCGCGGGTGCCGCCACCGCGTGTATGCGAGAAAGCGCCTCCTTCGCCGACCTCTGCGACATGCTTCGGGGGCCCTGTACCGGATTTACGGCGTGGCCCTTGAGTCGTACGCCTTGTCTCCGGGGGGCTCCGGCGCGCCGTCACGGTAGAGCCGTTCTGTGATGGGCCCGGTTCGTGGTGCTTCTTTTCGCGTGGCCGCGAGAGTCGTCCACGCGTATGCGGCTCCTGTCGAGTTCGCGGGCCGCGCTCAGCTCGCGATTGTGCGAGGTGTGCAATTCAGGTCAAACGGCAAGCCGACTCTTGACGTGACGTTGACCATCTCTTTACGTTCGATGTCGATGGGTGACCATCTTGAAAGCGTCTCTTGACGGGCATTTGCCTTTTCTCTTCAATTCCAGGAGGTCTCACCATGGATCAGCTCATCAAGCGCATGGCGGAGGAGTCCGTGTGGCGCAAGTGGGTCGCCGCCAACTCCGCCCAGGCCGCCAAGGACGGCTGTATCAGCGCCACCACCAAGAGCGGCTGTATCAGCGCCACCACCAAGAGCGGTTGCATCTCCTGACCCGCTGATGCTCCATGCTGTCGGCGCGGCCGTGGCCGCGTCGACAGCTCTCGCTCGCTCCGCCCGCCGTCGACCCGCCCCGGAGAACTCCCGTGAAGCACTTGCCGACTGCCGATGTCCTGGAGAAGGTGCACGACATCCCGATCTACCGTGCCTCCGTCGAGCGTGGTCACTTCCCGATCCTGGAGAAGCCGGAGATAGCCCACGGTTTTCCCGACAACTGGATGACTTCCGAACTGGCCCGCGCCCTGGAGGCGGGAGAGGCCGAGTTCGTGCTCTCCACCGGTACCAACCACGCCCGCATGCAGCTCATCCGGCCGCCCTACTTCCTGCTCCGCTCGTACTACCGCTTGTGGAGCGAGCACCCGGATCTCGGTACCTCGTGGCACGACGGCGCCCGACGGGTCTCGCTGACCACCGTCCTCGCCACCGAGCACGTGGCCCGGGTGAATACCCGCAAGCCCGGCACCACTCCCGGTGAACGCTGGCTCGACGACCGCACCTTGTACCTGAACCGCCGCCTCGACCCGGCCGACTGGAACCGCGACGAGGTCGAGCACATGCTCACCGAGATTCGTCAGGTGGCCACCGCCCACCCCGATGGCGCCTATCTGCTCGACTGCTCCGGCTACCACTTGGCGCACCTGGTCCGCAAAGTTTCCGCATGGGGACTGTGGGACGGCTTTCCCCCTCCCGCCGGCATCGTCCACGCCTACGAGTACACGCCGTTGAACGTCCGTGCCCACCTGCGCGCCCACTTCGTCTGCCCGGTGGTCGACCTCTTCGGCAGCACCGAACTCGGCTACCTCTTCTACAGCGACGCCGAAGGCCGCTACCAGCCCTATCTTCAGGACATGAGCGTGGAGCTGATCCCCGTGGAACCGGGCAGCGGCATCCACAGCCTCATCGTCACCAGCGTCCGCAACCCCTACATGCCGCTGGTCCGATACCGGTCCGGTGACTGCGTCCGTACACGCGACGGCAGTGCCGATCCGGAGAGGATCGTCTCCTTCTGCGGGCGGGAGAAGGAACTGCTGCCCACACTTGAAGGGCTCGTCTCCCAGGCCGACCTGGACGCCCGCATCGCCGGGGTCTGCAACCGTGTCTTCCTGCACCAGCTTCACCTGGTCGACGAAGACCAGTGCCGCCTGGCGTACACGACCTTCGACGACGCGCCGCTCACGGCCGGCGAGACGACGGAGCTGGCCGCCTCCGTCAGAGCCTTGACCGGGCGGGGCTGTCGGGTGGAGCACCGTACCGCCATCCCCGTCGGGCGCTCCGGGAAGTACGCCTGGCTGACTACGCACGACCCTTCCTGAGCAACCCCGTTGCCTGTTGCCCCCGTGCGGGCCGTCCCTGCGTACGGGACCGTCCGATGCACCCGAAGAAGCCCCCGAAGGAGCCCGAGGAGCCTTATGCCCACGTCCACCACCCACGCACCTTCGGACAGCGCCGCCGATCGGGCGCCCACCGCCGAGGAGCTGCTCGGCCCGGCTCTGCACGAGGAGGTGGTACGTCACTTCACGGCCGAGCCGGACGCTCCGTCCGCGGCGGTCGTGCGACACCAGGTCCGCGAGTGCATGCGCTACCTCTACCTCGTCTCCCGCCACCCCGACCGGCTCGGCGGCCTCTTCCTCCCCGTGGAGCAGGACATCGACGAGATATGGCACTACCTCATCCTGCAGACGCGCGAGTACCGCGACCTGTGCGAACAGCGGCTGCCAGGCGGTCACTTCATCCACCACCGCAGCATCTCCTACGGTGCCTACCAGGAAGCGCCCGGACGGGAGACCGCCGCCGAGGAGGCCCTGCGCTGGATCCCCCTCTACACGGCCACGTTCGGCACCTTCGACGCTGACGCTCTGCCGCACTGGACGATCGTGCGGTTCCTGCACGACGAACTGCACATGTCGCTGACCGAGATCGCCGACCTGGGTGACGAGGCGGAGGCCCCCGACGGTCCGACGGTCTCCGTGCGGGATCACGCGTGACCCGAACGGCGCCCTCGGTCGCGGCGGCGGGTTTCTCCCCCGAACAGCGCCGCGCCCTGACGGTGCTCGGCATCTCGCAGACGCTCGGCGGCGCGGGCATGGCGGCCGGCATCACGGTCGGCGCGCTGCTCGCCCAGGACCTGCTCGGCTCGACCGGTCTGGCCGGACTCCCGGCCGCGCTGTACACCGCCGGCGCGGCCTTCGGAGCGGCGGGTCTCGGGCGCGTCGGCCAGCGCTTCGGACGCCGTCCGGGACTGGCGCTCGGCAACGGCATCGCCGCGCTGGGCAGCGCGGGCGTGGTCGCGGGAGCCGCGACGCGCTGGCCCGTCCTGCTCCTGGCCGCCCTCTTCGTGTACGGAGCGGGTACGGTCACCGGGCTCCTGGCACGCTACGCGGGCACCGACCTCGCTCCGCCCGAACGACGCGGCCGGGCCGCCGGAACCGTCCTGTTCGCCATGACCCTGGGAGCGGTCGTGGGCCCGAATCTGACCGGACCCACCGGCGATCTCGCCGACACCTGGGGCCTGCCGCGACTGACGGGTCCCTTCCTGCTGGCAACGGTCGCGTACGTGGCCGCCGCGCTCGTCCTGGTGGTGTGGCTTTGCCCGGACCCGCTGCCCCCGACCCCGTCCCGGGCACCCGGGGCCGCCCGGACAGGGCGTCCCACCCCTGGCGTCATCACCGGTGCCACCGTGATGATCACCGCGCAGCTCGTGATGATCGCCGTGATGACCATGACGCCCGTCCACATGGCAGACCACGGTCACACGACACAGGCGGTGGGCCTGGTCATCGCCCTGCACGTGGGCGCGATGTTCCTGCCGTCACCACTGAGCGGCCTGCTCGCGGACCGGATCGGTGGGCGGCGGGTCGCCACCGCGGCCGGAGCCGTCCTGCTGAGCGCGGGTCTGCTCGCGAGCCTCGCCCCGCCGACCTCCGTCCCCCTCCTGGCCTGTGCGCTGGTCCTCCTCGGAGCCGGCTGGAACATGGCCCTGCTCGGCGGCACGGCCATGCTCGCGGACGCCGCGCCCGCCGAGAACCGGGCGGCGGTGCAGGGTCTCGCGGACGTGGGGACGTCCGTGGCGGGCGCGACCGGCGGCATGGCCTCCGGGCTGGTGATGGGCGGCGGCGGATACCCGGTCCTGGCGGCAGCCGCCGGGGCCCTCGCTCTCGCGGTCATCCCGGCCGTGGCGATGAGCGGCAGCCGCTCCGCCTGACGGGCGATCGGGCGGTACGCACACGGGAGGACGCCCCGGCACCCGCCACGACAGCCTCCTCGCTCCCTCACCCTTCGTCCGTGATCCGACAGAATAGGAGCCGTCAGATGAGACGTCCGACAAGGCCTCCGGCGAACACCCCGACGGGATTCGTCGACCAGCCGCCCGCGGTCGACCGGGTCGACGCCGTGATCGTCGGGGCCGGGCTCTCCGGTCTCTACCAGCTCCATCGGCTGCGGGAAATCGGTTTGACGACGCTGGTCTTCGAGGCCGGCGACGACATCGGCGGGACGTGGTACTGGAACCGCTACCCGGGCGCCCGCTGCGACATCGAGAGCATGTCGTACTCCTACTCCTTCTCCCCGGAACTCGACCAGGAGTGGGAGTGGAGCGAACGGTACGCCACCCAGCCGGAGATCCTGCGGTACGTCCGCCACGTCGCCGACCGGTTCGACCTGCGCGAGGACATCGTCCTGCGCACTCGCGTCACACGCGCCGTGTACGACGGGCACGATCATCGCTGGCGGTTGTCCACGGACACCGGACGGACCGTCACCGCCCGCTTCGTAATCCTGACAACCGGCTGCATGTCGGTCCCCAAAGACCCCGCGATACCCGGCGTCGACGGCTTCACCGGCACCCTCCACCACACCGCGCGGTGGCCGCACGAGGACGTCTCCTTCGCCGGGAAGCGGGTCGCCGTGATCGGCACCGGATGCTCGGGCGTCCAAGCCGTTCCCGTCATCGCCGCCGATGCGGCCTCACTGACCGTCTTTCAGCGGACCCCGGCCTACGTCCTGCCTGCCCGCAACCGCCCGCTGCGGGCCACGGAACGCTCGGCACTCAAGGCCCGTTACCCCGAGTTCCGGGAGGCCCAACGGCGGTCGCGGGGCGGGACCGTCTTCGCGCCCCCGACCCGCTCGGCGTTGGAGGTCGACGAGGCGGATCGCACAGCCGCCTATGAGGCGGCCTGGGACGAGGGCTTCCTCAACGGGATGCTACGCACCTACACCGACATCCTCACCGACGAGAAGGCCAACGAGACCGTGGCGGAGTTCGTCCGGTCCAAGATCCGGTCGATCGTGACCGACCCCGCGACGGCGGAACTGCTCTCCCCGCGTACGTTCCCGTTCGCGACCAAGCGCCCCTGCCTGGGAACCGACTACTACGAGACGTACAACCTGCCGCACGTGTCGCTCGTGGACCTGCGCACGACCCCGATCGAGCGGATCACCCCCCGGGGCATCCGGACCTCGGACAGGGAGCACGACCTCGACGCGATCGTCTTCGCCACCGGATTCGACGCCCTCACCGGCTCCCAGCTCGCCATCGACATCGTGGGCAAGGGAGGCACGACGCTCCGGGAGCGGTGGGCCGAAGGTCCCCGAAACCACCTCGGGCTCATCTCAGCCGGCTTCCCCAACCTCTTCACCGTCCTCGGCCCGCTCAGCCCCTCCGTGCTCACCAACATCACGGTGTCCCTCGAACAACAGGTCGAGTGGATCACCAGCTGCATCGATCACCTGCTCAGGAACGGTCTCACCGAGATCGACGTCACCCCGTCCGCCGAGGCCGACTGGGGGACACGGGTGGCGGAAATCGCCGCCCGTACGCTCTACCCGGCGGTGGACTCCTGGTACACCGGGGCGAACGTCCCGGGCAAACCACGCGTGTTCCTCGCCTACGCGGGCGGGCTCGACCGGTACCGGGAGGAGTGCGACGCCGTGGCCCGCGGCGGTTACACCGGCTTCGTCCTCTCTTCCCCCGCAGGAGGACCCATCACCCGACCGGCTCGCCCTATGACGAGATGAGCGCAGACGATTTGCGGGCAGCGATATTCGGCATCCTCGCCAACTGAAGTGAGGGCTTCCGCCTTGATCGTGGACACCGGTTGTCATGCAGCGATGGCCAGCGTAATGGATCTCTGTTCGAAGGCGACCGGCGCGAGGTAGCCGATGGTGGAGTGCCTGCGCTGGTGGTTGTAGAAGCCGAGCCAGCGGAAGACTGCGAGGCGGGTGGCTCGTGCGGTCGGCCAGCCTCGCCGGCCGGGAAGGATCTCCCGTTTGAGCGAGGCGAAGAAGGACTCCGTGGCGGCGTTGTCCGCGGAGGTGCCGACCGCTCCCATGGACCGGCGGATCCCGGCCTGGTGGCAGACGTCGGCGAATGTCTTCGACCCGTATTGAGCTCCGTGATCGCTGTGGAAGATGACGCCGTCCCCCCTGCCGCCGCGCGTGCGGAGGGCCGCGTTGAGCGCGTCGGTGACAAGCTCGGCCCGCATGTGATCGGCCATCGACCAGCCCAGCAGGCGACGGGAGAACACGTCGATGACGGTGGCCAGGTACAGAAACTTCCCGCCGGCGATCGGCAGATAGGTGATGTCGCCGACCCAGTCCCGGTCGGGGCGGACGCGGTGAAGTCGCGCCGCAGCAGATCGGGCACCGCCTGGGCGGCGGGAGCCGGGATCGTAGTGCTGTGCCGCCGTCTCAACCTCCGTCCCTGGATACCGTGTTGGCGCATGAGCTGCTCCACGCGCTTGCGGTTCACCATCGCACCGCCCTCGCGGAGCTCGGCGGTGGTCCGCTTGGCGCCGTACGTCTTCCCGGACTCTGTGTGGATCTTGCGTATCCGCCGGGTGAGCGCGGCGTCGGCGGCCTTCTTCGCGGCCCGCGCCGGGGCGGTCTCCAACCACCGGTAGAACCCGGACCTCGACAGGTTCAGCACGGTGCACAGCCGCTTCACGCCGAAGGCGTCGCGATGGCCGGCAACGAACTCGAAGCGGCTCACCAGTTCGTCCGGTGCTGTCACGTTGGCTGACCGGGATGCTGGCGGCGGCAATAGCGGACTTGGGCTCCATGGAATACCTCCTGCAGAAAGGGGTTCAGCGGCCGGTCGGCGCGCTGTTGGCAGTCGCCAGTGAAGCGGGAACCGGACCTGTGGATAAGCCCGCCGTGGGGACCCGTCATGGGGGTAGCGTCTGGGCTCTCGCTGCGGGCGAAGGGGGACTCGTGGACGACTTACGTCCATCACCAGCGCAGATTCCAGACCGCTTGCTGCACGACCCGGCTTTCGCCCATGCCGCCCGGACCCGTGACTTCACGACGGTCTTCTCCATGGCCCGCGAGCACGGGGTCAGTTTCTACCGGAACGGTGAAGCCGCCGGCATGAAGCCAGAGCGGGTCGCCAAGGTCGCCCGCGGCGAAGCGACGGTGACCACGCTGGACGCGATCGAGCGCATCGCGGACGCGCTTCGGATTCCCGGTGCCTTTCTGGGGCTTGCTGCGCGACCCTGGGAGCACAGCTCCCCGAGAACGCACCCGGAGGCCGACGATGGAGATGACCCGATGAACCGCCGCCAAGTCCTGCGCGGCACCCTCGCAGCCAGCCTCACTACCACCGCCCTCACCGCGTTGACCGAGACCTCCCAGTCGCTGGATCTCGCTCTGACCGCGGATATGGCCCCGGCTGATCTGTCCGACCTCGAGGCAGCTGCCGAGGCGTACGGCTACGGATACCACGGGCAGGCCCCGACCCGGTTCCTCACCGGCCTCGCCAGCGACTTCGCCGAGCTCCGGCCCCATCTCGACAGCCCGCAGCCGGTCGCCGCCCGCATCCGGGTGTGCCGGACCGCCGGGCAGATGGCGGGGATGATCGCGATCGTGCTGCATGACCTGGGAACCCGCAAAGAGGCCAGAAAGTGGTTCGCCACCGCCTCCAAGGCGGCCCAGGAATCCGGCGATCGCCAACTGCACGCCTGGGTCCTGGCCCGCGAAGCGATGGTGCCAATCAACTACGGCGCCCCGCAGGCTGCGGCTCTGCTGGCCGAGCAGGCACGACAGGTCGCCGGAAACCGGCCGACGGCGGCCGCAACCCTGGCGGCTGCGGTCGCCGCCCGCGCCTACGCCCTGGCCCACCAGCCAGACCAGGCCCGCGAGGCCGTCACCGCCGCCGACACCCTCATAGAACGCCTCGATGCCGGAACCCGGGCCGACACATGGCTCACCCACAGCGAGCAGAAACACCACGTCCATCTGTCCCACGCGCTCACCGCGCTCGGCGACACCCGGCGTGCCCGCGCAAGCCAGCAAAGAGCGCTCAAGCTGTCATCACAGACCAGCACCATGACCCGCTCGCTTCTCAGCATCGACGCGGCCACCTGTACTCACCGGGACGGTGATACCGAGGAGGCCTGCCGACGAGTCGTCTCAGTGCTGACCGCTCTTCCCGACGCCTTCCGCAGTGGACTCGTGCACCACCGCGCAACGGACCTCTACCACTCGATCCCCGTCCGGCATCACGACGAGCGTGCCGTGCGCGAGCTGCGCGATGTACTGGCCGCCTGATCCGTTCCCGTGACCGGTAGTTGCCCAGGCATAGGTGCGCGCGCGGCACCCCGTGATCGGCAGAACTTGCACGAATCGCCCCTATCGGTCAGGTGTGAGCGTTCGACGTATTCGGGGCGAGCGGCAGGCGGCGGTTGGTCTTCTCGGTGGCGCGGCTCATGCCGCCATCCCATCACGGCCCGTCCCGGCGCGGGGCGGCCTGGCGGGCCCGGACCCGGGGGAGGGTGCGGAGGGGGTTCCGAGACCTGGCGGGGGAAGGGCTTGCCCCCCGTGCGAGCTACGTCCGAAGTGGCTCTGCATGGTGACGACCGCGGCTCGTGGCGTCTGTAGCGTTTTCTCCGGCCGCTGTGCTCGAGGGGCGGTCGCTGTCGGACGTGCCGTTCCCCTGCCGACCGACAGGGTGCTCCGTATCGGCGGTTCCGGGATCGCCGCCGCGGCCGGGTGGCACCCGCGCGGCGGGGCCGGTGCCCTACGGCGGCGGACCTCGGCGCCGGCCGGATCGGCCAGCCGCCACGACACGGAGGGGGGCGACGCCCGGCCGGGCGTGCGGGAGGACGGCAGCGGAAGCAGTTCGTGGGGCGGCGGCTATGCCAATTCACCTTGAGGGAGCTCATGAGAACGAACGAAGTCCGGCATCGCAGACCCGGGACGGAACTCCGCCCGCGAAGATCCCGAACGCTCCGCGGCATGATCACGATGTTGGCGTGCGGCGTACTGATGGCGGCATTCATCAGCCAACCGCGGGAGGCGAGCGCCGCTCCGCAGGACATCACGAACCTCAGCATGGCCACCTGGAACATGCAGGGAGGTACCGACTCGATTACCAGCAAATGGTCGACAGGCGTCACCGCGCTGACGAACGGCAGACCGTCTTCTCCCATGCTCGCGCACAACATCGTGGCACTACAGGAGGCGGGTTCCCGCCCAGTGGGGCGGGGCAATTCCACCGTCGCCCAGTCCGGTAACTCACAGGTGACCGAGACCCTCTGGGAGCTCCCCTCATCAGACACATACCGCTACGTGTACTTCATGGAGACGGACCCGAACGGGCACCGCGTGAACCTTGCGATAGTGACCGACCGCGTTCCACGGGAGGTGCGGATCGTTCCGTCAGGTCTCCCCGACGGCCGGGCGACGTTCGGGGTGAGGTACGGCACGACCTGGGTGTTCACCCTGCACGCGCTGTCCCGCAGCCACGGCAGTGACGTGCCGGGGCTGCTGAGGAACATCGAAGCCGCGGTGGGCGGGGACAGCTGGGTCGCGCTCGGCGACTTCAACCGGGATCCGGTCAACCTGACACAGGCGATGCCGCGCGACAGCACCGGCAACCGCATCGGTGTCGTGGCCGGAACCGGCCTCGCCACGCACGTGAGCGGCCGTGAACTGGACTACATGGTCACCTCCGGCGACCTGTCCGGCATCCTCGCTCCGGCGCGCCTGGACAACCCCGGCGGCGCGGACCACACACCCGTGGGTTTCAGGTCGGCGATGGCCGCCGCGGCGACCGAGTACCAGATCACCGCGACCGACGTGCCACCCGGCGTGGGCGCCACGGTACAGATACCGAGCCCGGCGGCGGACTCGATCCTCGACGACAATCTGCACGGCGCGGAGAACTGGCGCTTCCACAACTACGACCCGGAGGACAACAGCGCGCAGATCGCCAACGTCGATCCGGACATCGGCTGCATGATCTTCGTGGAGAGCGGTGCCATGCGGACGGCACCGTGCGTCGCGGCGCGCGATCAGGTGCCACCGGAGCAGAAGATGACCATCGTCGACGCGGATGTTCCCGGCGCCGGGCGGGACGTCGAGATCAGGTCCTCCTTCAAGCCGGACAAGTGCTTGTACTCGGTCCACACCATGAAGCAGCCGGCCGACTACTCGGGCTACAGTGTCTGGCGCACCTGCGGCACCTCCTCGAAGCGGGCGGCGGCCGACGAGGGGGGAGGCAGCCGCTGGATCCTCGCCCCGGTCCACCGGGTGATGGTCGTCGGCGATTCCATCACGCAGGGCCGGGAGGGCGACTTCACCTGGCGCTACCGGCTGTGGCAGTGGCTGCGGAGCCAGAAGGTCGCCGTTGACTTCGTCGGGCCGTACTCCGGCACGTTCACCCCCGACCAGCCGGCCCCGCCCACACCCCCGCGGCTTCCGGAGGAGGCGCCGCCCAGTCAGGGCCTCCGCACGTCGGGCGGCTACGCCCCCGACGTCAGCGAACCCCAGAACCCCGGGTCCGGACCGCCGACCGACATCGCCTTCGACAGCGACCACTACGCACACTGGGGCCGCCAGGCCGCGCAGGTCAAGCAGGACATCCGGAAGCAGGTCGCGACCTACCGACCCGACCTGATCCTGCTCGCGATCGGTTTCAACGACATGGGCTGGTTCGTCAGCGACGAACACGGCACGTTGAGCGACGTCGGGCAGATCGTCGCGCAGGCCCGCGACGCCCATCCGAGTGTCGACTTCGCACTGGCGAACGTACCGCAGCGCACGAAGATCGGCGGCCGGGACGACCTCATCGCCAAGACCGACCACTACAACAGCCTCCTTCCGCAGTCCATAGCGACCTGGCAAGCGGACGACCCGATCTCCAACATCAATCTCGTCGACTGGGCGGCCCGATACTCCTGCTCTCCGACGAACTGCCCCTCCGGATATGACGGCCTGCACCCCAACGAACACGGGGAATACGAACTCGCCGCGGCCTTCGCACAGGTCCTGCACCAGGATTACGCCTTCGGCGCCAGGGACATGGACGTGCCCACCACCGTGCCCGCCCGACTCACTCCGGCTTTTCCCACGAACGTACGAGCGGTGTCCAACGCGCGCGGCGTCACGGTGACCTGGGACCCGGTGTACGGAGCCGTCGACTACGACGTACGTTCGCGGATCGCCGGTCAGACGACGTGGAGCCAGGGGAGGGCCTTCAGCAACCGGACCGACACCACCTGGACCGTCGACGGCATCGACTGGGAATACCAGGTGCGGGCCAACATGGGCTGCCGCTGGAACACGGACCCCCATGATCCACTCGGCTGCACCGAGACCACCTCGGGATGGTCCGCCACGGTCGGCGCCACCGCCCACCCCCAGACCGCACCGCCCCCGACCAACATCGCCAGCCGGCCCAGCGCCACCGGTATCGACGTCGCCTGGACCCCGCCGACGGGACCGTACACCGATACCATCGACCGCTACGAGATCGTCCTGTACGACAAGGACACTCCCGGCGCCTTCCTCACCAGCACCGGGGCGCGCGGCACGGTCGCGCACGTCGACGGCCTCAAACCCGGGCACCACTACCTCGTCGCGGTGGCGACCTGGAACGCGGCCGGCGGCGGCCTGCCCGGCCTGGCCCGCCCGGTCACCGTCGGCGCCGGCACCCCGCCCGCGCCGACGGACCTGCGGGTCACCTCCACCGACGCGACGACTGTCCAGTTGAACTGGAAGGGGTCGAACGCGGCCGCCGGCTACCGCGTGTGGGTCCGCAATATCAACGGCGACGACCACGACGGCGGTACCTCCAAGGCAGACGAGGACATCGTCGAGGGCACGAGCAAGGGGATCGGGTTCCTGTTCCCCGGCGTGTGGAACTACGAGTTCTGCGTGACCGCTGTCAACGGCGTCTACGAGTCCGGCAAGTCGAACTGCGTGGTGGCGCCCCGACCGGCGGGCAGCCGCGCGTCGGGCACCGTGCAGGCCGCCCCGCCGAGCGCGAGCGACCGGGCCCGGCAGGACATGCGGACGTTGCTAGACCTTCCGAAGCAGGTCAGCACATCCGGCGCGGCACCTGGTAGATGAACCGGCCGCGGCAGGCCCGGACCGCTCGCGACCGGGCGACGGGCCTGCCGTGGAACCCGGTGAAGACCTTTCCTCGTCTCGACAGACGCCGTGGCGGAACCGCTCAGCGCTCCCGAAAGCTTGAAGGTGTGGCCGTGGGCGTGCAGCCACGGCAGGAGCGAACACAGCGCCTCGACGGTCTGGGCGCGGTCGCCGCCGCCGTCGTGGAAGAGCAGGGTCGGGCCGTTGGGCAGCTCGTCCTTCACGGTGCGCAGGATGGCCCCGACACCCGGCGCCTCGAAGTCGATATTCCAGCCCAGGAGGCGGTGAAGCTGTAGCGGCCGAGCAGGTTCAAGTTCTTGTGCTTGAGCGGGGAGAGCCGGGCGATGTCCTCGTCCCGGATCTCGTGGCCCTCGGCGCGGAGCTGGGCAACGGCAGCGCCGATGTAGCGGGTCGTCCAGAGCACGATGGCGTTGAGGACCAGGCCGAGCGCGCCGAGTTGGTCCTCCATGCCGTCGCGGTACGCCTGGTGGATGGTGCCGCGCTTGCCGTGGCACACGTCGCGCGCCAGCTTGTGGCGGGACTCCTGCACGGTGAGCTGGCGGTTCATCTGCCGGCGGTAGGTGTCGTCGACCGGGTCGACCATCCGCATCAGGTGCTCCGTCTTGGCGATCCGCCCGTACTCAGCGAACGCCTGCCCCAACGGAGTCGGGTGACCCTCGCGGCCGAACATCCGCAGCAGGTCGTAGGCGCGGACCTGGTTGGTGACCAGGGAGCCCGCGATCCGAAGCATGTCCGGCCACCACGTCTCGATCTTCTTCAGGTTCACCCGGTTCCGGGCGAGGGGCTCCAGTACTCCGTACGCCCCCGTCTCCACGCCGGGCATCGCCGCCCGCCAGAACCGCTGGTCGTCCAGGTCTTTAATGAGTCGGTGCGTGATAGCGGG
The DNA here is from genome assembly GCF_043088245.1 of Streptomyces sp. NPDC014623. NCBI lineage: Bacteria > Bacillati > Actinomycetota > Actinomycetes > Kitasatosporales > Streptomycetaceae > Streptomyces > Streptomyces sp. NPDC014623. The sequence goes on from NZ_JBIBZU010000024.1 coordinate 24,070, forward strand.
TGGGGTGTGCTGGTTCGTTTGAGGACCGTTGCTCAGGCTTGGGCGGTGCGGTCGGAGCCGGGGTCGGCGATGGCGCGGTAGGTGTCGGGCAGGCGGTCGCGGCGGTGGGTCCAGCGCGTCAGTTGCTTCCGGCGTTTGTGGCCGGCGAGGGCGTGTTGGACGGTGATGCGGTCGGATGAGTGGTCGTGGCGGTCGCGTTCCCACTGTTCGATTCTGCCGGGCAGTGCTCCCGGCCGGGGTTTTCTGGGCGGTGGGATCGCTTGCCCGCGGTGGTCGTGGCTCAGGCCGAGGTAGCCGTCGTCCAGGAGGACCTCGACGTCGGGGAAATGCTGGAAGCAGATGGCGATGCCTTCGTTACGGGCGGCGGTAGCGTCGTGCATACGTCCGGTCCGCAGGTCATCGGTCCATAACGTGCGGCCCTAGCCGGTCGGCGATCACGGTGGCCTTCATCGTGTTCTGTTTCTTCTTGCCGGAGACGAACGCGCGCCGGCCACCACGTCCGGCCGGTGGCCGGCGGACCTGGATCTCGGTGGCGTCCAGCCGCAGCTCGATGTTCTCGGCCTGGGCGTAGGCGGACACGTCGGTCAGTGTCCGAAGGCGCAGGCCGGGGCGGTCGGGGACCGCGCACCCCCGCTCGGCCAGGAGCGTGTGTACTTCTGCGATCGCGCGGGTGATGGTGGAGCGGTCGACGCCGAACAGCAGCCCCAGCACCGAGTGCGGCAGGTCGTGGCGCAGGTGGATCAGCGTGGCCACACCAACCGGTCGACGAACACCAGCTGGTGACGGGCACCAGCACCCGCGGCCCGCTTCCTGGCCCCGCCTCGCGCGGCATGGCGGCGGCCCTCGAGACCGGCTTGCCACGGCACCGCCAACTCCTCAACCGGACGCGCGAGATGACGCCGAGAGATTCCCGTGAACAGCCGATGCGCCAGCACCGACCGATTGGCCATGATCGCCACAACCGGATCATGCCACCTGCCAGGCACGACACCCCGCCCGCTATCACGCACCAACTCGTTAGGGAGTCGAGAGCAGCAGGCCTACTCTCCAGGTCTTGTACTGCGGTGCAGGTCAAGGCGTGTGATTGCGCTCATCTAGGGTGGCGGGAAGACAGGAAGGACCAAGCGGTGATGAGCGTGGTGCTGAGCTCGACCGATCTGACGCTGCGGCCGTGGGAGCCGGGTGACGCCGATGCGCTGGCGGCGCTGGCCGACGATGAGGAAGTACGTCGCTGGACGACGCACCGAGTGGCCGGGTCGCAGGACGCGGTGCACTGGATTGCGACGCAGAAGGCGGGCTGGGAGTCCGGGAAGCGCCTCAGTTTCGCCATCCTTTTGACGACTGGACGGGCCGTGGGGCACATCGTTCTCAAGCGGTCCGAGGGCGAGACGTGCGGCGAGCTCGGCTATTGGACGGGGGCTTCGTCACGGGGCCTCGGCGTCGCTTCCAGGGCCGTGGAGTTGTTGACGGCCTGGGCCTTCGACACCAGGACGGGAGCGGGCCTCAGCCGTCTGGAATTGGTTCACAATGCCGCCAACCCCGCCTCCTGCCGGGTCGCGCAAAAGACGGGCTACTCCCTGGAGAGCGTCCTGCCGCCTCGTGCACCGCGCGAGGCGGAGGGGCATCTCCACGCGCGCGAACGCGGGGCCGTTCCTCGGTCGTGACAGGCCGGTCGCCGAGATACCACCCGGACATGGTCCTGACGCGGCTTGTCTCTCACCGCACTCGCACTCGCAGTGCGTACGGCCGCCCTGTGCCATCTGTCCGCAGCCCGTGGTTGAGGTCAGGCGGCTGCTGCGTCCACGAACAGCCGTCACCTGCGCACGCGGAAGGCCCGGTCGCCCCGAGTACGGGAGAGGGTGACCGGCCCGGTGCGCATCGCCGACCGGCTCAGGGCAGTCGGTGGTCCGCGTTCAGCACGGTCCCGCGTTCGGGGCGGTAGAGGTCGAAGCCCCGTGTGTCGCACTGCAGGCCGCCGACGATGCAGTGGTCGACCAGGGCCTTGGGAATGTGCTCCTCCCACGCGTTGAAGAAGTCGTAGGGGAAGGAGTAGCCGCAGCTGCTGGCCAGGCGGACCTGGGACATGTCGCCGTTGACCGGCCACGCCATCTTGAACTCGATCATCGGCAGGGCGACGGGGCGGGTGGCCGGGCACAGGCGTTGTCACGTTGTTGGGTGCGTGACTGTCCGATGAAGCTTCCCCTTGATCGTGGACACCTGGAGACTGGGACTCGAGGTTCCAGAGGAAGTAGCACCGGGTGGGAAGCAAGTACATGAAGCGGTACACCGAGAAGTTCAGGCGGGACGCGATCGCACTCGTCGACTCCTCGGGCAAGTCGGTCACCGCCGTAGCCCGGGAACTTGGCGTCAGCTCCGAGTCCCTGCGCGGTTGGTACCGCCGGGCGAAGGCGGACCGAGGAGAGGGCGGCTCCGGCGAGCTCACCAGCGCCGAGCGCGAGGAGCTCAAGCGACTGCCCGTCCCGCCACCGTCGCCACACTTCACGCTTTTGCTCGTCCGACAGCCCCGGACGCCCGGTTCTCGCCACCCAGCAACACCTCCAGCAGCAGTTCTACCTGGGATGTTGCACCGACCCATTGACCTCACCACGGCCTTCTTCGTGAAGGAGAACGACCGGTGAGCGAGCTGTACCGGTTGATCCACGCGGAGAAGGCCACGTACCCGATCGTCCCGCTGTGCCGGGGGCCGAAGGCGGCCCGCTCCTCCTGCTATGCCTGGTGGGAGGGTGAGGCCGCCCGTCGTGCCGGGCAGGCCGCCCACGACGTGCTCGCGCACGAGATCACCGTGCTGCACATCGCTTCCCGGCGCACCTACGGTCTCCCGCGCATCCACGCCGAACTGCGCCGCCCGGGCCGGCGGGTGAACCGCAAGCGTGTCGCCCGCGTGATGCGTGAGCGCGACATCCGCGGCGTCATCCGGTGCAGGCGACGTTCGCTGACCCGGCCGGATGCGAAGGCGAAGCCGGCCCCGGACCTGATCGGCCGCGATTTCCACGCCGAGCGCCTCGGGGCCAAGCTGGTCGGCGGCATCACCTGCCTGCCCACCGCCGGGGGCTGGCTCTACCTCGCCTGCGGGCTGGACCTGGCCACCCGCGAGGTCGCCGGCTATGCCATGGCCGATCATCACCGCGCCGAGCTCGTCGTCGATGCTCTGGACATGGCTCACGGCCGGGGCGGACTCGAGCCCGGCTGCGTGGTTCACAGCGATCGCGGCAGTGCACACACGTCAGCCCAGTGCCGGGAAAGAATACGGAAGTCGGGGTTGCGGCAGAGCTGTGGACGCACCGGATCACGCCTTCTGGAAACTGATCCTGTTCTGACGGGGAACGGTCACCTGCAACGGGGGCATTAGCGCAGGTCAGCGGATAGTGTCGGTTGACCGCCAGTCAGATCCCCACGGTTCCTCGCGAACCGTGGGGATCTGTCGTTTCCGGCGTGCCCGGTGTGCCGGGCGTCCGCCTACAGCAGCGGCTTGGTGCAGGCCGTGGTGGTGCCGTCGCTGATGCAGGCCCGTACCGACTGCCCGGTCGTCGCCTTCATCACCTTCTCGGCCGCGACCTTCGTGTACGTCCCGCCGGGCACCCTGTCCTCCAGCCACACCGTCGTACCCGTGGCCGTCGTGTGCGCCCAGGCGTAGTAGTCGGAGACCGACCAGGACGGACGCGAGCCGCTGAGCGTGACCTGCTGTCCGCCGGGGAGCCGGGCCGTGGACCAGTCCGTGGCGACCGATGCCCACTTCGTGACCGTCGAGGGCGTGACGCCCTCGCAGATCTCGCCGGGAGCGCAGGGGCCCATCGCGCCTTCCTTGTCGTTCGTGAAGAGGTTGTCGTCCTGGCGGGTGGCGAACGCCCACGTCTTTCCGTCCACGACCAGTCCCGCGATCTCCTTGCTGGACAGCGGGTCGAGGGCGGTCATCTTCGTCCGGCCCGTCGCCGTGAGCCGGGTGCCCGGTATCGGTACCGGACGCTGGACGCGGGAGTCGACGCCGGAGTCGCTGTGGGTCATCAGGGTGGCGAAGACGCCCGGGCGGCCGGTGGGAAGCTCGGCCTCGCCCCAGTAGTACATGTGGTGGGGGTCCCAGGCGGGACGGCCCTGCCAGACCTTCAGCCGGCCGCCCTGGTAGACGCTCGCGTCCTCGACCAGGCGCGGTTCGTAGTTCGGCATCCACTCCGTGACGGTCGACGAGTCGATGCCCGTGCAAGGAAGCGTGGCGCACGGTGCCTGGGTCGGGGCGGTCGTCGTGGCATCCGGGTCCTGAGTGCACGCGGTGCCGCTGCTGTCGCTCACGCAGGCCCGAAGCTGGGGCAGCCACGAGTACGCGTGGGTCGAGCCGGAGGTGGTGCGCGAGGCGCCTTCCGGCGTGAACTCGGTGTAGACCTCACCCCAGCGGCCGGCGCCCTGCCACGCCTCCAGCCAGAACCTTCCGCCGGAGCCGGTCAGCTGGCCCTCGGCCCAGCCGAGATAGCTTCCCTGCTTCAGACGCCCGTCGACCATCTGGACGGAGGCTCCGGAGGGAAGCGCCACACGCTCGTACTCGGAGCGGTACACAGACGACCAGTCCGATGCGGGGATCGTGGTCGGATCCGCGTCGGAACACCAGCCCGCGCAGGGGCCGTTGGGCACCACAGTGGACACGGTGTCGTTGACGCACCCTGTCTGCCTGCCGTCCGTGACGCACGCGGCGTTGGCGTAAGCGACCCCGTACCGGGTCGTATTGAACAGGAACATGCCGGTGGTGCCGGTCGTGTCGCGGTACGAGCGGGGGTGCTCCATCGTCGACCTGGTGTTGATGCCGTCGCCGAGGTTCTCCTCGGTCCGCAGCCAGCCGCGTCCCTGTGTCGTTCCGGTGAGGGTCACCTCGGCCCAGGAGTAGACCGTCGCGGACGTGTCCCAGGCGGGCTTACCCGTGTACATCCTCAGCCGAGAACCGGAGGCGAGGACGACCTCCTTGAGCAGCTTCGGCGCACCGCCCGTATGCCATGCCGTGACGCTCCCGGGCTCGGAGCCCTCACACGGCAGGAGCGGACACGGCGCCGGCTGCGCGGCCGCCGCCTTCGTCGAAGCCGGGGCTCCGGCGGCCGTCGCCGTCGGAGCCGTCATCAGTGCGGAAGCGGTGACCGCCACAGCGACGGGCACGCTCCAGGCCCATAACCGACTCCACTGCCCTCTGCTCGTCATGCCCCGTACATCCCCGTTTAACATGCTGCCTCCTCCGCTGAACACCTCAGTCGGGCCCTGACGCAGTGATGCAATGCGCCACAGCTCTTCCGCCCGTCTCCGCGGGGTCTTCGCGGTGGGGCGGATGGCTCGTTATCCGCCATCCGCGGACGGGAGCGCGGGGGGCAGACATGCGTGAAACGCCCGCCACAGCGGGGGCTGACCCGGGACGACCAGGAGGTGCTTCACGTCTGCCCGTCCCGTGGCAGCGGTACGGGCGCGCCGGGTACGGGCGCGGCAGGCGGCGGGGTCGCCGGCTCGTCCTGCGCCACCAGGTCCGCGCCGCCCCACACGAAGCGCGCCGTGGTCACCGCGTCGTCCCCCGGGCCACCGCCTCCGGTGGTCAGCTGGTGCACGGCGATGCCGTCGAGCTCCCGGTACGTGCACCACTCATGGTCCGAGGGGAGCATGAGGTCGAGGTCGAGCGAACACAACAACTCGAAGACCTGGCCCCGGTTGGTGGAGTCGACCCCGACGAAAACCTCGTCCAGCAGGATCAGCCGGGGCGCTCTCGGTACCGCCTGGTAGTGCGCGGCGAACAGGGACAGGTGCGATGGCCTTTTCCCCGCCCGACAGCGCACCGTGCAGCTTCTTCGTGAGCAACTGCCAGCCCGGTGGTGGCGTCGGCGCCCAGGGTGATGTGCCCCCCGGTCTTCGCCAGCCGCGTCTGCTCCCGCTCACTGGTGAGCGCCCTGCCCCTGAAGTGCTTGAGCAGGAACGGCCCGACGTCGTGGACACGGATCTCACCGGCGGCCTGCTGGTCGATCAGCAGGCGGCTGATCAAGCGGCAGGCCGTCGTGGTGCCGATGCCGAACCCGGCCGCAAGCTGGGCATAGGCGTGTCCCATCCGCAGATGGGCGAGGGTGAGCAGGGACTGACGGCCGGCGCTCAGGCGCCGCCCCCGGGGGCCGATCGCGCGGCGGTGGCGCCGCAGTTGCTGCGTGAGGAAGCGAAGGGCGGAACTGGACACGTCGACGCCCGACGGGTAAACAAGCACGTGAAGCCTCTGGTGGAGACGGTTCTCTTGGTCGAAAACCCATCTACCAGTGGCTTCACCACGTTGCCAGCCCAGCCGCCGAGCTTGCAATCACGTGAGGGAGGGCTCGATGAGCAAGAAAGAAGCAGCCAGCATGTCCCCGTCCCGCGCCGGCGTTGTGGTGACGCTGATCGGCATCGCCCTCATCTTGGTCGGAGCAGCGATGTACGTTCTTCCCGGCCCCGGCCTCCCCTTCCTGCTTCTGGGCCTCGCCGTTGCCGTAGCAGGAGCAGCCCTCTGGTTCACGGACCGCAAGGCCTCGAGCTGAACCCCTGGCGGCCATTGAACCCCTGCCAACCTGATTGCAGAGCTTGGCGGCTGGGCTGATACATGACCTGCCGGGCGGACAAGGGTGACCGGAGTGCCGGTGACGCGGTCTGCACCCCGTACCGGGGGCGACGGGAGATCACCTTCACCGATCAGCAGGCGGTGAACCGGTCCCACACCAAGATCCGCGCCCTCGCCGAACAGGTTGTGACCACCCTCAAGTCCTGGCGGCTCCTCCGCAAGCTGCGGTGCTCGACCACCCGGATCACCAGCCTCGTCCAAGCCGTCCTCACCCTTCATCTGACCAGCTCAGGGTGAGGATGGAAAGGCTCACTGACACGAAGACGGCACATCGCAGGTCCAGGCCCAGCCTTCCTCAACGCAAGGCCGTATGGGCGACATATCGAACACGGGGGCGATAACCCGAAAGATTATATCTTGACTTTTCAATATCAACTTGATAAATTCACATTTCGCTCTGCTCTTTCACGCAAAGACCAGGATGGGAATGGCCGTGCATTCACGATCCCTCGCTCTTGGATTCGCCTCCGCCGCCTTCGTGGGCGCCATGCTCTCCGCGCCCGGAGCCTCAGCCGCCGGCAACGGGGCGTCCGACGAAGCCTGGCCCCCCGGCAACTGCCCGCAGGGCAAGGTCTGCGTCTGGGCCCACTGGGCCTTCCCTGAGCCCGCGCCCGTGGAGACCCCATCAGTGGCCGTCGCCGAGGAGTGGTCCGGGGACGCCCCCGCGCTCACCTACTACAACCACACGCCCCGCAACGCAGACCTGAAGTACTACTACATTTGGCCGGACGGGTCGAAGTCGACGTCCACGCTGTGCGTCCCCAGTAACTCCGGAAACATCTTCTACGTACCCGTGAATGTCACCGCAGTGACGTGGCACAATGGTTCCTGCTGACTCTCAGGGGGTATTTAATGTAGACGAAAAGTCACTTATGACCTAATAGGTTCCTCGCCAGGTCGGGGCGATATCATACGTTACACTGCGATGTGCCGCCGCCTTGCTGAAATTGAGTTCATTTGAATTCAATGCCCCCTCTGTTCTCGACAGGGTGCAGGGGGACCACTCGGACGGCGAGAAAAAGGACCACTGTTTCGGCAACGAGATGGGGACCAGCCGGCCTGATCGGATGTGACATTGAACCGTTCCGGGTTCGGTGAAGACTCGATTCCATGTAGGGATTGAGCCATGGCACGCCCCTCCTCTTATCCCGTTGAGCTGCGCAAAAGAACGGTCCGTATGGTCGCTGAGGTCCGCGGTGACTACCCGAACCAATCGGCCGCGCTGAAGGCGGTCGCACAGAGGCTGGGCATCGGTTCGGCTGAGACGTTGCGGAACTGGGTGAAGCAGGACGAGGTCGACTCCGGTCGGCTGCCGGGCACGACCACCGAGGAGTCCACCCAGCTCAGGGCGTTGAAGAAGGAGAACACCGAGCTGAAGCGGGCGAACGGCATCGTGAAGGCCGCGGCGGCACCCTCAAGTGATCAACGCATCACCGCTGTTCAGGAGGTCAGCGTGGACCTCTGCTGGAGTGCGGTACCCATGGGTCTTGCGTGGACGATGGTTGAGCTCGTGGACGATGGCGTCCAGGTCGGCCTGGCTGAACGTGCGGGGGCCCGCGCCCTTGGGAAAGTACTGCCGAGGCAGTCGGTCGGTGTTCTCGTTGGTGCCGCGCTGCCACGGGCTGCGCGGCTTGCAGAGGTATACCGGAATCCCGGTCTCGGCGGTGATGGCCTGGTGCTCGGCCATCTCCCGGCCCCGGTCCCAGGTGAGAGTCCGCCGTAGCTGCGGCGGGATGCCGAGGAAGCTGCGGGTGAGGTGCGGAGTGACCCGCTCGGACCGGATCTTGCTACGACAATGCCGCAGCTGAGAGCTTCTTCGCCGTCCTCAAGGAAGAGATCGGCATCCGTGTCTGGCCAGACCGGGCCACCGCCCGAGCGGCGATCTTCACCCACATCGAGACCTTCTACAACCGCCGCCGGCTACGCAAGCACCCCCTATGGGGCTGCCTCACCCCGCTCGAGATCCGGCACCGACACCAGCAAGGTCACTCCCTGACAGCGTAAGAAACGAGTGTCCAAGGTCATGGGGGAACTTCATCCACCACCAGCACCCGGGTCATCGGTTCGCCGCCTTCCTGTTGTGCGCGTGGGCCGTCGCGTCACACGCCGGGGCGGGAGCCCCCGGCCCGATCACGTTCCTCGGGGTACGGACTCCCACCCGCTCTCGTAACACGCTCACTTTTCGGTGAGTTCCTTGAGCGCGATGTTGAGCTGGAGGACGTTGACCCGGGGCTCCCCCATGAAGCCAAGGATCCGGCCGTCAGTGTGGTCCTTGACCAGCTTGTCGACCTGGATGACGTCCAAGCCGTTCTTCTCTGCGACACGGTGCACCTGGATCCGTGCGTATTCAGGGGAGATGTGTGGATCCAGACCGGAGCCGGAGGAGGTGACGGCCTCGGCCGGCACGTCCGACGGGCTCGGCGTGTACCCCTTGGCCTTGTTGTCCGCGATGACGGCCTTCTTCGCGTCCGTCACCCACTTGATCAGCTCTTCGTTGTCGCCGGAACGGTTGGTCGCACCTGAGAGGATGAGTTGGTACTGCTTGTTCACGCTGTTGCTGCCCAGGCCGTTGGAGGGGCGCGGCTGGAACCACCTCGGGTCCGGGCGCGCTGCCTCCTCCGGGTCGTCCGGGTTGATCTTCGGCAGGTTGTACGTCTGACCGATGAGTTCGGACCCGACTGTCTTGCCCTCGCTCGTGATCTCGGAGCCGTTGGCCTTGCCGCTGAAGAGTGCCTGTGCCACACCGGTGACGGCGAGCGGGTAGACCACGCCGCAGACGACCGTGAGGACGACCAGGGCTCGCAGAGCAGCGCCGGCGAGGCGGGCGGTGCTTCGAAGGGAGTTGTTCATGGCAGGTCAGCCGATTCCGGGGATGAGGGAGAGGAGCAGGTCGATGACTTTGATGCCGACGAACGGGGTGATCAGGCCGCCGAGCCCGTAGATCCCGAGGTTGCGGCGGAGCATCTTGTCGGCGCTGGTCGGCCGGTAACGCACGCCCTTCAAAGCGAGCGGCACCAGGACGATGATGATCAGCGCGTTAAAGACCACCGCTGAGAGGATCGCGGACTCGGGCGAGGCCAGGTCCATGACGTTGAGCTTGTCCAGCCCCGGGTAAGCAACGGCGAACATGGCCGGAATGATCGCGAAGTACTTGGCGACGTCGTTGGCGATGGAGAACGTGGTCAGGGCGCCGCGGGTGATGAGGAGTTGCTTGCCGATCCCGACGATCTCGATGAGCTTGGTGGGGTTGGAGTCCAGGTCCACCATGTTCCCGGCCTCCTTGGCGGCCGAGGTGCCGGTGTTCATGGCCACCCCGACGTCCGCCTGGGCGAGCGCGGGAGCGTCGTTCGTACCGTCGCCCGTCATCGCGACGAGCTTGCCGCCGGCCTGCTCGCGCTTGATGAGCGCCATCTTGTCCTCGGGGGTGGCCTCGGCCAGGAAGTCGTCGACTCCTGCCTCGTCGGCGATGGCTCTGGCGGTCAGCGGGTTGTCACCCGTGATCATCACCGTTTTGATCCCCATGCGCCGGAGCTCGTCGAACCGCTCCCGCATTCCCTCTTTGACGACGTCCTTGAGATGAATGACACCCAGGACGCGCGCGCCGTGCTCGTCCTCCAGAGCCACCAGCAACGGCGTGCCACCAGCCTGGGAAATGTGGTCGGTGAGCCCCTGAGCGTCCGGTGAGACACTGCCGCCCCGCTCCTTGACCCAGGCCGCCACCGACCCGGTCGCGCCCTTGCGCACTTTGCGCCCCTCCACGTCCACGCCGGACATGCGGGTCTGTGCGGTGAAGGGCACCCACTCTGCGTGCGTCAGCTCGCCGTGGTCGCGCTCGCGCAGCCCGTACGTCTCCTTGGCCAGGACGACGATCGAGCGGCCCTCGGGCGTTTCGTCGGCCAGTGAAGAGAGCTGGGCGGCATCCGCCAGATCGGCGTCGGTGACGCCCTTGACCGGCAGGAACTCGGCTGCCTGACGGTTGCCGAGGGTAATGGTGCCCGTCTTGTCGAGCAGCAGGGTGGAGACGTCACCGGCGGCCTCGACGGCTCGTCCCGACATCGCCAGCACATTACGCTGAACGAGCCGGTCCATGCCCGCGATGCCGATGGCGGAGAGCAGCGCCCCGATGGTGGTGGGGATCAGGCAGACCAGCAGGGCGGTCAGCACGATCATGGACTGCTCGGCGCCCGCGTACGTCGCGAACGGCTGCAGGGTGACCACTGCGAGCAGGAAGACAATGGTCAACGAGGCCAGCAGGATGTTCAGTGCGATCTCGCTGGGCGTCTTCTGCCGGGCCGCGCCCTCCACCAGGTTGATCATCCGGTCGATGAAGGTCTCGCCCGGTTTCGTCGTGATCTTGATGACGACGCGGTCGGAGAGGACCTTCGTCCCGCCGGTTACGGCGCTGCGGTCGCCACCGGACTCGCGGATGACCGGCGCGGATTCGCCGGTGATCGCGGACTCGTCGACACTCGCGACACCCTCGACGACATCCCCGTCGCCAGGGATGATGTCGCCGGCCTCACAGACGACGAGGTCGCCTATACGCAGGTCCGTGCCCGGCACCCGCTCCTCGTTCTTGCCGATGGCCCGTCGTGCCACCGTGTCGGTCTTGGCCTTACGCAGAGTTTCCGCCTGCGCCTTACCGCGGCCCTCGGCGACCGCCTCCGCCAAGTTGGCGAAGAGCGTGGTCAGCCACAGCCACGCGGTGATCGCCCAGCCGAACCAGTCAGCCGGGTCCAGGCAGGCGAACACCGTGGTCAGCACGGAGCCGATCAGAACGACGAACATGACGGGAGATTTGATCATCACCCGCGGATCGAGCTTCCTGACCGCGTCCGGGAATGACCTGAGCAACTGCTCGGGGTCGAACCTGCCCACGCCCGCACGACCCTCGTTGTTGCTGTGACCCGTGGGCACGCCCGCATGTGGGGCGGAGGCCGGGATGGGGGTGGACACGGAGCCGAGCTCCCCTTCGTTCTTCTTGAGGTCGTTCGTCACGACGCCAGCCCTTCGGCGAGCGGACCCAGCGCGAGGGCCGGGAAGTAGGTCAGACCGGCGATGATCATGATGGTGCCGACCAGCAGCCCGGCGAAGAGCGGCTTCTCGGTGCGCAGGGTGCCCGCGGTCTCCGGCACCGGCGTCTGCTCCGCGAGCGAGCCCGCGAGTGCCAGCACGAACACCATCGGAAGGAAGCGGCCCAGCAGCATCGCGATACCGATGGTGCTGTTGAACCACTGGGTGTCCGCGCTGAGGCCCGCGAAGGCGGAGCCGTTGTTGTTGGCGCCCGAGGTGTAGGCGTACAGGATCTCGGAGAAGCCGTGCGCACCGGAGTTGGTCATCGAGTTGCCCGGGGTGTCCAAGGCCATCGCCGCTGCGGTGAAGCACAGGACTAGAGCCGGGGTGATGAGGATGTAGCACGCTGCGAACTTGATCTGGCGGGTACCGATCTTCTTGCCCAGGTACTCCGGGGTGCGGCCGACCATCAGTCCGGCGATGAACACCGCGATGATCGCCATGATCAGCATGCCGTAGAGCCCGGAGCCGACCCCGCCGGGCGCGATCTCGCCGAGCTGCATGCCCAGCAGATTGATACCGCCGCCGAGACCGGTGTTCGAGGAGTGGAAGGAGTTGACCGCACCGGTCGACGTGAGAGTCGTGGCAACCGAGAAGAGCGCCGAGGCGCTGATACCGAAACGAGTCTCCTTGCCCTCCATGGCCCCGCCGGCGATGTCGAAGGCGGGACCGTGATGCGCGAACTCGGTCCACATCATCAGCGCGGTGAAGCCGATCCAGATCGTCACCATTGTGCCGAGGATGGCGTAGCCCTGCTTCAGGCTGCCGGCCATGCGGCCGAACGTGCGGGTCAGCGCGAAGGGGATCACGAGAATCAGGAAGATCTCGAACAAATTCGAGAGTGGGTTCGGGTTCTCGAAGGGGTGAGCGGAGTTGGCGTTGAAGTAGCCACCGCCGTTGGTGCCCAGCTCTTTGATGACTTCCTGCGAAGCCACCGCCCCGCCGTTCCATTGCTGAGTGCCACCCATGAACTGCCCGACCTCGTGAATGCCGGAGAAGTTCTGGATGACGCCACAGGCGACCAGGACGATCGCTCCGATCACGGCGCCGGGGACCAGGATGCGGACGGTGCCGCGCACGAGGTCCGACCAGAAGTTGCCGAGATCACCGGTGCGCGAACGGGCGAAGCCCCGTACGAGCGCCACCGCGACGGCCATGCCGACCGCCGCCGAGACGAAGTTCTGCACCGCCAGGCCGCCGGTCTGCACGACGTGGCCCATGGCCTGCTCGCCGGAGTACGACTGCCAGTTGGTGTTCGCCACGAACGAAGCCGCAGTGTTGAACGCCTGGTCGGGATCGATCGAGGAGAATCCGAGCGACCCGGGCAGGGATCCCTGGAGGCGTTGCAACAAATAGAGGAAAAGGACGCTCACACCAGAGAAAGCGAGGACACCGCGCAGGTATGCGAGCCAGCGCATCTCGGCGGCGGGGTTGGCGCCCATCGCCTTGTATATCCATTTCTCCACCCGTAGATGTCGAGGGGAGGTGTAGACGCCGGCCATGTAGTCGCCAAGCGGCCGGTATGCCAGGCCGAGCGCCACGGCGAGCGCGAGCATCTGGAGCACGCCAGCGAGAACGGGACTCATATCGGGCTCAGAACCTGTCCGGGTGTACGAGGGCGAGGATCAGATATCCCAAGAGGCTGACGGCCACGACGAGGCCGACGATGTTTTCGGCGGTCACAGCTTTGCCACCCCCCTGGCGATGAGGGCCACCAGCGCGAAGACCGCGATCGTGGTGACGACGAAGGCCACGTCGGCCATCGTGCGCTCCTAGAAGAGTGCGAACGGATCGGACAGGACGAGGAAACCCCGTCTTTCGACCCTCAAGGCGTTCGTTGACGTGGTCCTTACGGCCATGGACGCACCCTTGACGGCTCTCTTACGCCTGTCCGCAGCTCAGGGCAGCAAGGCGTGCCCGTATCCATACGCACGCGTGACGGTCGGCACAGTGCTGCCGAACGGCTGGAGCGTCTGCGATGGCTCCTCGGTCATTGCGCACGTGCAGGGGGGCCTGTTCGAGCAGACACTCGGCTGGACCTGTCCGAAGATCCGCACCCCGAAGCCGCCGGCCGCTGGACCTGGCTGATCCCCGCGGTCTTCACCCGGCTCCGGCTCGCCCGTCCACTGACAGCCGACCTCCGACGGCCGTGGGAAAACCGACCCCGTCCGACGGGCTGGCCCCTGCCCGCGTCCGCCGCGACTTCCGGCGTCTCCGCCCGAAGACCGACTGCCCAGCCCGAGCACCGAAAGCCTCCCGCCCCGGACCCGGCCGGCCACCCGGAAGCGAGAACACCCGGCCCACCCCACGCCACGACGTGCACACGGTCGGCAGACCAGGCTTCGCGAAACCACGAACGAAGAAGTCAACGGGCCCGCGTCCACGCCGCACGGGTTGAAGATCAAGTGAGGGGCCCGGCCGACAGCGGCCGGGCCCCGCCGGTTCAGGGTCGCGGGACGAAGGTCCACGTCTGGGTCGCGGTGGAGCCCGCTGGCTGCTGGGAGATCAGCCCTCCGTCGGCATCGGAGGCCAGGGTCAGCAGCAGGCCGCTGGACTTGGCGGCCAGGGTGTAGCCGCCGTTCTTCCACGTGGTGGTCCAACGCTGGTTCGCCGCCCCGTTGCACGGCCACTGGATGATGGCCGCCCCCGCCTGCGCGGAGTTGTCGCGGACGTCCGCGCACAGACCCGAGTTCACGTTCCGCAGGGTGTGGGTGCCGTCCGTGTTGCGGGTGACCGCCCACTTCTGGTTGTTGCCGCCGTGCCACTTCCAGCCGTGCAACCGGGTCCCCTGCGTGGTGGAGTTGGCGGGCACGTCGATGGCCTGGCCGCCCGCGGAGATCTGGTGCACCCCGTTCGCCGGCCCCGTGGGAGCGGTGCAGACCGTCGTCGCCTGGTGGGCGCCGCGGTCGGGGACGCAACCGGCCGTGACCGGGTTGCCGAAGTAGTCGCGTCCGCCGGGTGAGGCCAGGGGTCTGCCGTTGGCGAGCGCGGACGAACCGGTCCGGATCCGGTAACCGTCCGCATCGGCACGCGAGGTCGCGGTGCCCGGTGCGGCGAGTTTCGGATCGGCGGTCGCCTTGCTCGGATCGGCCGGCTCACCGGCCGGGTGGCTGCCGTAGAAGACGTTCGAGTCGAAGGCCAGGCTGTCCGCGTTGACGTAGGAGGCCTCGGACGTGGCCACATGGAAGACGTTGTTGCTGAACACCGCGCTCGCGGCACCCGAACCGTTGGCGTTGTTGATGATGTCCACCGGACGGGAGAGGTAGAAGGTGTTGTTGTAAATCTGTGTGTTGCTGGTCCTGGCGCAGACGATGTCGAAGAGTTGTCCGCCGTCGTTCTGGCTGATGTTGTAGCGCACGATGTTGTCGGCGGTGGTGGAGCCGGAGCCGTTGCACAGGAGGATGAAGCCACCCTCGTTGTCGTGGCTGTAGTTGTACTGGTAGACGGTGCCGATGTTGGCCTCGTCGATGTCCAGGCCCTGGCCGTCGCACTCGCTCTTGCCGCCGCTGACCTCGTTGTACTGGTACAGGGCGCGGTGGGTGTTCCAGCCCCAGACGCCGGCCGCGCAGTGGGCCGGTTCGCGCTCGCGGAAGCCGTCGACCTTGTTGTGCTCGACGAGCGCGCCCTCGGTGTGGTGCGGCACGATCGCGTCGCCGCCGATGTCGGTCACGGTGTTGCCGCGGACGACGACCCGGGTCTGTGGTGTCCAGGGGCCGCAGGTCGTACCGCAGTTGGGATTGTTGAGCTCCGGTCGCTGCATCCAGCGTGTCCAGAAGTGGATGCCGTAGCGGTCGACGGTCCGCACCGTGTTGTTCTCGACCACCACGTCGTCGAACCGGGTCGGCGTCGTGTGACCGAGGACCTCGAAGAAGATGCCCGCGCTCGCGTCGTCGTCCTTCCTGGTCTGATTGCCGTTCACGTCGTGCACGTCCAGCCCGCGGAGCCGGTAGTACGTCCCCGTTCCGGAGTCGGTGCGGGTGATGTGGACGCCGCGCCTGGTCGCCGCGGTGTCCCCCTTGTTGGAGATGTCGAGGCCGGCGATCTCCCAGTATTCCTGGTCCGTGAGCCGGACCACGTCCGTCACCTGGCCGGCACCTGCCAGTTTCGGCTTGGCGCCACTGCCGTAGGCGTCGATCCGGATCGGGTTCTCCGGAGATCCTGAGCCCTTGGGGAAGAGTTGCTGCCCGGTGCAGGTGGAGCCGCGCTTGAGGAGGATCGAGTCACCGGGCTGGAAAGTGCGGGCGTTGACCGTTGCCAGGGTGTTCCAGGGCTTGGACAGACTGCCGTCACCACCGGCGGCGGCACCGCAGTCCACGTGGAAGGACTGGACCTGTGCCGACGCATGGACGGGAGGCGCGAACCACACCGAGGTGAGGGGGAGGGACAGGACGGACAGGAGCAGAGTCAGTGTTCGTAATCGCACGGTGTCTCCCTGCGAGGTCGTCGGACGGAACCGGGAGGTGCTGTGTGCTCGTACATACAGGTAGGACATGACAAGAGACGTCTGATGTCTTGACCACCAGGACGGTAGGAGACGTGTCAGGACACCGTCAAGGGTGTGCACGCCACGCCTTTGCCCCGTGCCGCCGGTCCGGTGGTGCGCGGTCCGGCCATTCCCCGGGGGCGTCAGGCCCGCCCGGCCGGGTCAGGTCCGCCGGCCGCTCCGGGAACGGACCGGCGCGGTACTGTCCCGCACCACCAGCGAGGGCTCGACGGATACGGGACCGGACGCGGACTCCGGCTCCGTGACCAGCCGCAGCAGGTGGGACACCGCCAGCGCGCCCATCTCGGCGAACGGCTGGGCGACCGTGGTCAGCGAGGGGAAGCAGTACTCGGCCAGCGCGATGTCGTCCACGCCGACCACGGAGACGTCCTGCGGCACCTTCCGGCCGAGTTCGTGAAGGGCGCGGACGACACCGAAGGCCATCTCGTCACTCGCCACGAACACCGCGGTGACGTCCGGGATCCTGCCCAGGACCAGCCCGTTGCGATAACCGGAAGCAGGCGTCCAGTCGCCCTCCAGCACCGGTGGCACGGTCAGGCCGGCGGCCTCCAGGGTGGTACGCCAGCCGGTGCACCGGGTGGCGGCGTCCAGCCATTCCCGCGGGCCGGCGACGTGCCACACGCTCTCGTGCCCCAGTTCGATCAGGTGCTCCGTCGCCAGTCGCGCCACCAGTGCCTGGTCGACGGCGACGATCTCGGTGGCGGCGGTGCGCGACCCGTCGACGGTGACGGTCGGCACGGAACGGGTGAGCTGTTCGATCCTCGCATTGACGCGGATCAGCGGTACGCAGAGGACGATTCCCTCGACGGCCTGGTCCGCGAGGCGGGACAGCGCCTCCTCGATCGCGCCGGTGTCCAGCGAGGAGGCGGTCGCCGTGCTCACCGCGTACCCGGCCTCGCTCGCCGACGTCTCGATGCCGGACATGAGGCTCGAGCGGGAGGAGTGGCCGCTCCGCAGAGTCAGCACGCCGATCGTTCTGCTGCGCCCCGAGGACAGCATCCGTGCCGCGTTGTTCCGGCGGTATCCCAGCTGCTCGACCGCGGCGAGCACCCTGGCCCGGGTCTTCGGCTGCACGTGGGGATGGCCGGTGAGCGTCCGGGAGACCGTCTGCGCCGAGACCCCCGCGAGCCGGGCGACATCGGCCATGCTCGGTTGCCGTACCTCGGTGCCCGTAGCGGCCCGCCTCCCCGTGAGCGCCTCACCGGCCCTCGGTGTTCCCGCTGCCATCACCCTTCTCCACAAGCCGTGGCGGCGGCACCGTCCGCCCCCGACCGTGCCGCAGTCTACCCACGCCGACACTGTTGGCATCGATAACAACACCTGTCATAGTTTCCAGCGTCGCGCTTCACGGGGGAGCCATGCCGTACTTGGAGCGTCGTGCCCGAACCTGTCCCGATCGCGGCACACGTGGCCTTGCCGAACGCGGCGGAGCGGGTCCGACGGAGGGGTTGCCCATGGCATCGATAACACAAAAGAATCCCCAGAACATGGCGGGCAGGAGCCGGACACCGGGGAACGGGACCGCCGCCGACTGGGAGGCCGACGGGCTTCTTCCGTCCGACGGGCCGATCCCGCCTCCGGGGGCCGCGCCGGGCCCTCTCCTGACCCATCCGCACGGCCGCCTGCTGCGGGCCGGGCGCCCGCACCGGATCCTGGCGGGGAGCCTGCACTACTTCCGCGTTCACCCGGCCCAGTGGGCGGACCGGCTGGAGCGGATCGCCGCCATGGGCCTCAACACCGTGGACACCTACGTCCCGTGGAACTTCCACGAGCCGTACCCGGGCCTGTTCCGCTTCACCGCCGGACACGACGTCGAGCATTTCCTGCGCACCGCCCAGGAGACCGGCCTGGACGTCATAGTGCGGCCCGGACCGTACATCTGCGCCGAATGGGACAACGGCGGTCTGCCCGTCTGGCTGACGGGCAGACCGGGTATGCGCGTGCGCTCCTCCCATCCGCCCTACCTGGCCGAGGTCGGACGCTGGTTCGACGAGCTGATCCCGCGCATCGCGGCCCTCCAGGCCGGCCGGGGCGGACCGGTGGTCGCCGTCCAGATCGAGAACGAGTACGGCAGTTACGGCGACGACCGCACCTACGTCCGCCACGTGCGGGACGCCCTCGTCGCGCGCGGGATCACCGAGCTGCTCTACACGGCAGACGGGCCCACCGGACTGATGCAGGACGGCGGCAGCCTGCCCGGCCACCTCGCCGCCGCCACCTTCGGCGCACGTGCGGACAAGGCCGCCGGCCTGCTGCGAGCACGCCGCCGCGAGGAACCGTTCCTGTGCGCCGAGTTCTGGAACGGCTGGTTCGACCACTGGGGCGAGAAGCACCACGTCCGGTCGGTGGAGAGTGCCGCCGGCACCCTCTCCGACATTCTCGCTGCCGACGGCTCGGTCAGCATCTACATGGCCCACGGCGGCACGAACTTCGGACTGTGGGCCGGAGCCAACCACCACGGCCACACGTTCCAGCCGACCACGACCAGCTACGACTCCGACGCGCCGATCGCCGAACACGGAACGCTCACCGCGAAGTTCCACGCCTTCCGGGACCTGCTGCACACGGCCGCCGGAGCACCGCGACGCCCGCTGCCCGCCGACCCGCCCCTGCTGTCCCCCCGTACGGTCCCCGTGACCCCGGAAGCCGGACTGCTGGGGGCACTCCGCGCGCTCTCCGACCCCGTGGACTCCCCCCACCCGCTGAGCTTCGAGGAACTGGGCCAGGCTTCGGGTCTCCTCCTCCACCGGGCCACGCCGCACCTGCCCGGAAGCGGGCACCGGCTCACCGTCCACGGACTGCGCGACCGCGCCCAGGTCTTCCTCGACGGCTCCCCGCTCGGTGTCCTCGACCGGGAGACCGACTCCCTCGACCTGCCGGGCCGCGGTGAACGGATCCGTCTGGAACTGCTGGTGGAGAATCAGGGGCGGGTGAACTACGGTCCCCGGCTCGGCGAGCACAAGGGCATTCTCGGCGGGGTCACGGTCGGCCCACGTCTGGTGCACGGCTGGACGATGCACCGGCTGCCGCTCGACACCTGGACCGAACAGGACCTGGCGCGGGCGGTGTCGGCCGCGCCGCCGGACGGCACCGCCGGTTTCGCGACGGCACGGTTCACGGTCACGCAGCCGGCCGACGGTTTTCTCGCCTTCCCCGGGTTCGCCAAGGGTTTCGTGTGGGTCAACGGCACCCTGCTCGGCCGGTACTGGGAGATCGGCCCCCAGCGCACGCTCTACCTGCCCGCACCGCTGATGGTACCGGGCGAGAACCTCCTCACCCTGCTGGAACTCGAACGGCTGGGCGACCGGGTGGAAGTGCTCGGCCGGCCCGACCTCGGGCCGGCCGAGGAGTACGTCGAAACCTTCTGATGAGCGAGAGGCGGAACCATGGCATTACCGTCACCCCGCCCGCCCCGACGCAGACGTGTTCTGCGCCCCCGCGCGGCCGCCGCGGCACTGGTCCTTGGCCTGGGGGTGACGGGGGGCGCCGTCGTGCCCGCCGGCGCCGCACCCCCCACGCCCTCCGCGGCCGATGCGGTGACCGGCTCCGCGGCGACACCGGTGCGGCTGAGCCGGGGCGCCCTGACCGTCACCGTGGCCGAGGAGTTCCCCCAGGTCATTTCCTACCGACTGGGCACACGCACCCTCGACGGCCGGGCGACCGCCCTGGACAGCTTCACCGTCAACGGCACCGCGCACCGTGCGACCACCACCATGAAGGCGGGAGGCAGCAGAGCCACCTACACCTCCACCTTCGCGGACCTGCCCGGCCTCACCCTCGTGTCCACCCTCACTGCGACCGAGGAGGCCACTGTCGTCTTCGCCGTGGAGAAGATCTCCGGCGAAACCGCCCGGACGGTGCGCACCCTCGAGATACCCGGGCACTCCCTCGTCTCTGCCGACTCCTCCGAGCCGGGGGCCAACCTGGCCCGCACCAAGATCTCCGCGGACTCGACGACGACCGCCGACCGCTTCATCCGCCTCACCGGTGACACGGCCACGGACGAAGGTCCCGTCGGCACGCCCTACGCGTTCGTGGGCAACGCACAGCTGTCCGCGGGCATCGTCACCAACGCGACCGAGGACTCACCGCAGAACGACAACACCAACTGGAACACCCGTCTGAACTCGCGGATCGTCGACGCCGGGGACGACCGCCGCCGTGCGGAACTCTCCGTCGGCACCTACACCCACGCGCCCCAGGGAGCCACCGACCCCCGCGTCGCCACCTACGAACTGCCCCGGGCGACCGTGGTCCTCGCCGCCGACGCCAACGACGACGGCACGGTGGACTGGCAGGACGGGGCCATCGCCCACCGCGCACACATGCGGCGCCCGCTCGGTGCGGACCGGGTGCCCGAACGTGTGGTGCAGCGCATCCCCTTCAACTTCGCGAGCCAGGCCACCAACCCGTTCCTCAAGACGCTCGATCACACCAAGCGCGTCTCCATGGCCACCGACAACCTCGGGCAGTGGGTGCTGGAGAAGGGGTACGCCTCCGAGGGCCACGACTCCGCCCACCCCGACTACGGCGGCAACGAGAACGTCCGCGCGGGCGGGCTGGAGGACCTCGGCCGGCTCACCGGATCCGGCGCCCGCTACAACGCCGACTTCGCCGTCCACGTCAACGCCACCGAGGCGTACCCGCAGGCGAAGAGCTTCAGCCAGGAACTGGTCGAGGGCCGGCCCAACGGGTGGGACTGGCTCAACCAGGCCTACCACATCGACCAGCGCAAGGACCTCGGCACCGGCGCCGTGCTCGACCGGTTCGAACAACTCCGCAAGGAGGCGCCGGGAATCAAGACGGTCTACATCGACGTCCACTACTCCAGCGGCTGGCTGGCCGACGGACTGGCCGCAGGGCTGCGCGAGATGGGCTTCGAGGTCGCCACCGAGTGGTCGTACAAGTTCGAGGGCGCCTCGCTGTGGTCCCACTGGGCTGCGGACAAGAACTACGGCGGTCTCACCAACAAGGGCATCAACTCCGACATCGTCCGCTTCATCGCCCACTCCGACCGGGACGTGTGGAACGTCGACCCGCTGCTCGGTGGCGCCAGCGTCGTCGAGTTCGAAGGCTGGACCGGCGAGGACGACTGGAACGCCTTCTACCGCAACATCTGGACCGGCAACCTGCCGGCCAAGTTCCTCCAGCACTACCGGCTGATGGACTGGGAGCCCAAGCGCTCCGCGACCCTCACCGGCGGGGTGAGCGTCAGGAGCACGGACGGCGAGCGGCAGATCTCCATGGGCGACGCGGTCGTGCTCGAGGGGGACACCTACCTGCTGCCGTGGGGCGAGCCCCGCGGCAGCGGCCGTACGTCCTCGCCGAGCGACGCCGACAAGATGTACTTCTTCAGCGGATCCGGCGGCACGCACACCTTCGATCTGACCGAACAGTTCGCGAAGACCCGGGACTTCACCCTGTACGAGCTCACCGACCAGGGTCGGGTGAAGACCGCCGCGGTCAGGGCCGAGGACGGGAGGGTCACGCTGACCGGTGAGAAGAACCGGCCCTACGTCCTGGTGCCGAAGGGCGGCAAGGCGCCCCACGGGGACCCGGGCTACGGCGAGTTCACCGGGCTGGCCGACCCAGGCTTCAACGGCGGCGGCCTCGGCGACTGGAACCCGAAGGGCGACGTCTCGCTGACCCGTGCCGACAACGGCGACGCCGTCGTGCGCCTCGGCCCTGCTCCCTCCGGCATCTCCCAGCGGGTCTCGGGCCTCTCCCCGGGGCGGCGGTACACCCTCGCCGCCGATGTCGAGATCGGCCCCGGCGAACGCCGGGACACCACGCTCCGCGTACGCGGCACCCGCACCGGGGCGGCGAGGACCTTCGACGTCACCCCGGCACGGAACCTGGTCGCGGCCGATGAGAAGCGCGACACCTACGCGCAGCGGGCCGCCGTCGCCTTCACCGCGCCACCGGGCGGCGGCGTGACCGTCGAGCTGAGTGCCGCCGCGGGCGAGGCGCCGGTGGTCCTGGACGACGTACGGGTCATGGCGGACACCACCTCACCGTTCCCGCGCGCGGAGAAGGGCACCGTCGTCGCGCACGACGACTTCGAGAGCAACCAGCCGGGCTGGGGCCCGTTCGTCAAGGGCGACGCCGGCGGCGTCACCGATCCGCGCACGAGCATCAGCGACCTGCACGAGCCCTACAGTCAGAAGGAGTGGAAGAACACGTACTCCCCGTACGACTCCGGCACCCTGAGAGGCAAGGCCGTCGACGACGTGCTCGCCGGGCGGCACTCGCTGAAGTCCCACGCGGAGAACACCGGACTGGTCCACCGCACGGTGCCCGCCACGGTGCCGTTCCAGGAGGGGCACCGCTACGCCGTCTCGTTCACGTACCAGACCAACATCGCCGGCCAGTGGGCCTGGGTGACCGGCGCGGACCGCGTCGGGGACGGGAAAGCCGTCTCCCGCGAGATCCGCCACGACGTCCTGGAACCCGCCCTGGACACCCGGGTCCACTCCCATGAGTTCGTCGCGGGGTGCGGCGACACCTGGGTCGGACTGCGCAAGCTCGGCAGTGCCGCCGGTTCGGACCTGGTCGTCGACGACTTCACCGTGACCGATCTGGGTGCGGACCTGGCGGGCGCCACCTGCGCGAACGTCACCGTACCGCCCGGCGTCGAGCTGGGTCCGGGGGTGCCCGGCGCGTTCGTCACGACCTTCACCAACAACGAGATGGCCGGTGCCGTCAACGTCGGCGTACGACTGCGCGGACTGCCCGAGGGCTGGAGGGCGGAGGTCGCGGAGAAGGACGGAAACCTCCTCGGGACCGTGGAACCGGGCGGCAGCGCCCGCACGGCCTGGCTGCTGACCCCTCCGGCGGACGCGGCCGGCACCACCCCGGCGTGGCAGGTCACCGCCACGTACGCCCATGAGGGCGCGACCAAGGAGGTGACCGAGGACGTCCGCGCCACCGTGACCACCGAGCCCTTCCTCCCGCCGGGTTCGACGACCGCCACCGCCGACTCGGAGAACCGCTCCTCGGGACCGGGCGAGGGACCGGTGTCCAACGTGCTCGACGGCGACCCGGCCACCATCTGGCACACCGACTACACCGGCTCCGCCGCGCCGTACCCGCACTGGGTGACGCTGGAGTCCGACGACGGCCCGGCCGATGTGGACGGCATCGGCTACCTGAACCGGCAGAGCGGCGGCCGGAACGGTCATGTCGCCGGCTACGAGGTGGCCGTCTCGGACGACGGCACGCACTGGACCACCGTGGCGAAGGGCACCCTGAAGGACACCTCGCAGACGCAGCGGATCACCTTCGACCGCGTCCGCGCCTCCTCCGTGAGGTTCACGGCGCTGAACGCGCTCAACGGGCAGCCGTTCGCGGCCGCCGCGGAAATGCGGGTGTACGGCACGGCGCTGAGCCCTCCGACGGGCCACCCGCCGGGAGAACGGCCCGCCGACCGTCCTTGAGCGAGCACGCTCCAGGAGAGCGGTGGCCGTCGTCCCGCCCCACGACGACGGCCACCGCGCACGCGTCTGCGGACGGGCGCCGGGCCGCACCGGACACGGCGGATGCTCCGAGAGGGCGGGCAGGGGCCGGGGTGGGCGGTCCGTTTCAGCACGCGGCAGCGAAGCGAACGTCGCTGACATACGTGGCATGGGGATACTCGCCAGCAGCGTCGAGTGCGATACGCACCGCATCCCAGGCCCCGTCGTCACCGGAGTCGGTACGCAGGATCAGCGACGTTAGATCATCGGGCTGACGCAGAGGCATGAACGCGATCCTCTCACCCGGCGCTGACATCGACCCCGGCAGGCTCAGGGCACCCGCACCGCGTCGACGCGACCTCCCGGACCTTGACCGGCTGATCGGCGTCACCAGACACCCTTGTCGGGACAAAACGCTCTTTACCAAACTGGTCAAGTACGCACGATGGCGTCCAGGGCCGGCGCGATGACGGCGAAGGCCCGGTCGGTCAGAGCGGCAGGATCTTCAGCGCCGTCACTGTCGCTCCACCGTTGCAGCACGGCGTTGAACGCGGTCAATGCCATTCCGGCGGCCATCTGCGGATACAGCTCACGGTCACGGGCGAGCCCTTGGCGGCTCGCCAACTCCGACGTCGAAGGTCACCGTCGCCGGACGCGACACCAAGGTCCTCGTCGCCGACTACGCCTTCGGCCCGCACCGCATGCCCTACTCCACCTCCCAGGTGCTCACCCACCTGTCCGCCGGACGCGGTCTTCTCGTCCTCGACGGCACCGGGGGCGAGACGGTGCTGCGCTACGCGGCGCAGCCGAAGGCCACCACCCTGGACGGTGATCCGGTGGAGGTCACCTGGGACGCGGCCCGCAAGGACCTGCGGCTCAACTACACGCACGGCGGCACCCGCACGCTCCGGATCACCGGCGACGGCAGGGAGCTGACCGTGCTGATCACGGACCGCGACGGCGTGGCGACCACCTGGCATCTCGACGCAGGCGCCAGTGACGTCCTCGTCACCGGCCCGGAACTGGCCCGCACCGCCCACCTCACCGGGACCCGGCTCGACCTGACCGGGGACACCCGCCGGGCCGGACCGCTGCGGGTGTTCGCACCGGCCGGGGCCGACGTCCTGACCTGGAACGCAAGCAGCTCACGGTCGCCCACGACGGGAGTTCGACGCGGAGATGGCCCGCCGGCGCGCGATCGCCGGCGGCCACCCCAAAAACGAGGAGCCCTACGTTCAGCCGCGCGACACCCGTAAGCGGGGCGATGACGAACGGCGCCGCATGGAGTGATTACTGTCTGAACGGCTGCTCCCGGGGAAGCTGATCAGCATGAGGATCATGGAGGCCCTACGCGCGGGCGAGAACCGGCTGACCAAACGTATGGCGTCCTGGGATTCCGTCTGGGCACGCGGCATACTGCCGCCGGTGGAGGACGCCGCCGAACACACGAAACTCTGGTGGGCCACCGCTGTTCTCATGGCGGCCGGGGGCGGGTGGAGGGGCCGCCGGGCCGCGGCGGCCGGCATCGCCAGCATGGCGGTCGGGCAGGTACTGGCCAACGGAGTCGCCAAGCAGCTCGTCGAGCGCCGCCGGCCCCCGAAGGAATGGTTCCCCCACCAGGAGGTGGAGGAGCGGCCGGACAGCTCCTCCTTCCCCTCCGGGCACACCGCGGCGGCCGTCGCCTTCACCGCCGCCGTAGCCCCGACATGGCCGTGGGCGGGTGCCGTCTGCGCGGTACCGACGGTTCTGGTGGCGATCGAGCGTGTCCACGATGGCGCCCACTATCCCTCCGACGTCGCGGCGGGAGCGGCTATCGGGCTGGCCGCGGCCGCACTGGTACGAACCACCCCCCGCCTGCTCATACGCCACCTGGGGTAAAGAGGCGGCGCGGGGCGGATGTTCGGCCGGTCGCGGGGTGGTGGCACCTCTAACTGATCGCCACCAAGGGGCAGGCCATCGCCACCAACGAGCACTACGAGACGCACCGTTCCTGCCTGAAGGAATCGACTTGGTCAAGCGCAGCGCCGACGCCCCCATCCAGGACACCACCGGGACCAACCAGGACGGCTGAGCGGCACGGCGCCGCCCGTGCGGCGTCGATGCCGCCATCACGGCCAGCGAAGTGGGCAGTCGTGGGAGGACAAGGTGAAGGCAGAAAGAACCGATGACTCGATGGACGCGCTGGTGACCCGCGCGTAGCGGCAGATTTCGGAGCTGGTGCGCGAGGAGATGAAACTGGCCCGGGCGCAGATGACCGCGAAGGGCAAGCGGTTCGGGGCAGGCGGTGGCCTGTTCGGCGGCGTCGGCCTGGCCGGCGTCCTAGCCGCGCAGGCCCTGACAGGGGTCGTAATCGCCGCCGTGGCGCTGCTACTCCAGGTCGTGGGCCTCGGAGCCGGCCGTCACCGCTGTGCCGGCCGCTGTGGCCGCCGTCATGGCGATGGCGGGAAAGAAAAAGATCGCCAAGGCCGGGCCGCCCGTGCCTGAACAGACCGCCGACAGTGTCAAGGCCGATGTGGCCGGGATCAAGGAGGAGACCCAGCGATGAGCGACAAGCCCCACGGCAGCGAGTCCGCGCCCACCCCCGAGGAGCTGCGCCAGCAGGTCGAGCACACCCGTGACGAGCTGGGCCGGACCGTCGAGGCGCTGGCCGCCAAGGCCGACATCAAGGCCCGGGCACAGGAGCAGGCAGCCGCCGTCAAGGAGCAGGCCGCGCACCTCGCCGGCCAGGTCCGAGGCAAGGCGGAACAGGCCGAGCAGCTGGTGAAGGACAAGACCCCCGACCCGGTCCTCGACAAGGCAGCCGCAGCCGTAGTGCAGGTCCGTGATACGGCGTTCCGCGCCGGACAGTTCGCGGCGGACAAGACTCCCGGCCCTGTACGCGAGAAGGCCGGCCAGGCCGCGAGCATGGCTCGGACGAAGCGCACCCCGCTGCTCGCCGCGACCGCCGCGCTCGCCGCCTTGCTGCTCATCCGACGCAGTCGGCGGTGCCGGTGAAGGCGTCGAAGGTCGCCTACAAGCCGATCGGCCTGGTCCCGGGCGCGGCCAGCGGAATACTCGCCGGGGCGGCGTTCAGACAGACGTGGAAGATGATCGGGCACGACGCCCTCGACGTCACCCACCAGGACCGCTCAGGGCAGGAGATTCTCCTCGCCGCCGCACTTCAGGGCGCGGTCTTCGCCGTGTTCAAAGCCGCCTCGACCGGGCCGGCGCCACCGCTGTGAGGCGTGTAACGGGCACACGGCCCGGCTGACGTAGCCGAGAACCGGCGCCGGTGGTAGAGCTCGGCGCCGACGGCCGTCCCTGTGGAACGCGAGCTGGAAGGAATCTGTGTCTGCGCACCCAGGACTCCACGGCCTCATCGCTGCCGCCCTTGCCGCGGCGTCCTCGTGGCAGCCCGACGGTGGACAAGCCGCGGCGCAGAAAGGGGGCACGGCGCCGGCGCCGCGAGGAGACCCTGGCGCCGGACACCGCACCGCCTCACCAACGCCCACACCGCTCACGCACGGGTGTCAGATCTGCACGCTGCGCTCCTCGACCCCACGCGGTCGACAACGCCACCTATGTCAAATCGTAGGCAAGAGACGCCCCTCCCGGGTCTTCGCCGGGGAGAGGTATCCGCGGTTCATGTCTGGGTACACGCGCTCTCATGCACGGACAACATGCGCGTCCTACGAGCACTCTGTTTTGCCCGGCCTCTGACGCCCGGGCACCCGCGCTCGAGCGCGACGGCGCCAAGCACTCGCGCCGTGGCAGGTTCACCGGCCGCCTAAGGCGCCGGATCCTCGCCTACCGGTCGATCGAGTTCCTCTCCTCGAGCATCCCGGGCGACACCGGCCCCAGCGAGGAATGCCTGCTCCTGGTCCACGTCCGCAAGGTCGTCGGCCAGGTCCACTACCGGATCTGCACCCACTGCGCCGAGGGCGTCATCACCAACGTGGCTCTTGAGGAGCGCTTCCGCAGCGCCGGCCTGGGCACCCGCGCGCTGTCCCATCTGCGCTCCCGCCACCCCGGCGTGAGCTGGCGCAGCACCCTGAATCTGCGTGCCACACGCGATCTCCTGCGCCGCATGCGCGTCCCCATAACGACTGCGGCCGGGCTGTGCCCGCACACCCGGCAGCCCCTGTCACCTCCGGTGCCGACCACTCTGTAACCGCCGGTCAAGTCGGCGTCCGGCGGTTCCCGCCTGTGATCTTTACCAGGGGGTTCGGGCGCAGATGGTTTTTCCACCACCCGGGGCCGGCTCGATGTGCAGGTTGGTTATGAGCTGAGCGCCGCTTCCGTCAAAGCCAGCTCGCCTGAGGATGACACCCGCCGACGTTCTCGAACCGCCTGGCAACCTCACTGGCCCAAGACCCAGCCGCTGCCGGTTCGGACGAGACAGGACAGGGTGGTAGTACGGCTGACACGCCCTTGGCGCACCACCATCTTTGGCTGGTTCTGGCAGTTCGCCAGGTTTTGCCATGGAAGTAGCATTGTGCGCCCTAGCGGCGGACTGCTGGGGTGCCGTATCACGCGGCACGATTCAGAAGAGCACCGACTGACAAGGAGGACCACGATGTCGTGGGTGACCAGCAGCCTTCGGGCGCTCAGCGGTGAGATGCGTGCACGGTGGCACGGGTACTTCGTCGGCTACGGGCAGCAGGACTGACGCTCGGCAGCCGGACCGGGCACAACCCGACCGCGTAAGGAGAGCAGGCCGGATGTCATGGGTCATCAGGAGCCTTCGGGCGCTCAGCGGTGAGACGCGTGCGCGCCGCAATCAGTACGGCGACAGGTACGGGCGCAACGGCTGAGGTCCTCTCCGTGAAGGGACGGGGCGTGCGGCCCGGAGGCCGCACGTCCCGTCCCCCGTCAGATGGGCGGACGACCCATGCTCCTGGACAGGAAGAGTCTGTGGCCGCAACTGCGGCGGTGGGAGAAGCAGGCCGCAGGTCGCGATGGTCCGTTCAGGCTCCGCTTCGGCACCCTCTTCGTGGCCGAAGCCGGCGCGGCCCGAGACATCCTGGCCGACTCGGCCGGCGACTATCTTTCCCAGTCCGGGTTCTTCCGCCTGGGGCCGGAATCCCTGCCCCAGGCGGTCCGGAGCGAAGCCTCCCGCGAGCTGCTCAGGGTCCTGGCCCGACACGACCTCGCGTCGTCGTTCGACCTCGCCTCCGCCCTCGGTGAGGTGAGTGACGGCCGCGGCCGCCTGCGGCACCAGCGCTGGGGCGTCGAACTGGTCCGACGGTACTTCGCTCCCGTCATCGCGCACCCGCGTCACACCGAAATCAACGCGCTCGTCGATGCCTACGTGACGTCGAGCGTCGTCGCCGACGACATCGTCGGCCATGTGCTGAGGCGCTCGCACCGTACGGTGCCTGCCATCCGGACCGGGCTCGCCGAACAGCTCGGCCGCCTGCCGGCGCGGGAAGGCGGCGCACAGGACCTGGTCGACCTCGTACTCGGTCTGCCCGGTGAACTGTCCCCTGGCGATCGCGCGCAGTTGCTGCAGCGCCTTGTCTTGTCCACGGTCGGCTTTACCGGTGTAACTCTCGAATGGGTGGTGATGCTCGGCATCAGGCACGGCTACGACACCCCGGCAGTGTGGCAGGAGCAGGTCCATCGGCTGGTCAAGGAGGCGCTGCGCCTGTATCCAACCGCCTGGCGCCTGATCAGAGTGGCCGCCGCCGACCACGACGTAGCCGGCGCCCGGGTCCACAAAGGCGAGCACGTCCTGATCGGCACGCACGCGATCCACCGGTCGGCGGCCGTATGGGACAGCCCGCTGGACTTCTGTCCCTCTCGCTGGGAGCAGCCAACCGACGACCAGCGGCGCTCCTACCTCCCCTTCGGCAAAGGCGAGGGCATGTGCCCGGCGAACGGCTTCGCCGTCAAGGCTCTCGAACACCTTAGCCACCTCATCCTCCACGGCCACCGAGGACACGTGCGACTGCGTACCCGCAGGCCCCACGTCCGCACGCTCCTGGCCCCACCTGCCGGCTGGACCCGACTCACCCCCGCCCCGGCACCCGATCGCTGAACCGGCCCCCTCCGCTCACGCTCGGCACAGAGGTGCGCTTCCGCCGGGAAGGAGGCGTCGATGACGCAGGGCTCATGGAGAACGAACCGCCCCACTGCTGGCCGGCTGACTGCGCGGTCACCGCACCGCCGCCCGTACCAAGGGCATCGGCGTCTCCGGTCACGAAGGCGCGGGCGGCGGCCAGGTCCATGCCGGAGGAGCCGCCGATGGCGAAGCATCTGTGACAAGCCGCGTGCCTCACTGGTGACAACCAGACCGCTTAGGTTCTGTCTCCTCGATCAGGAGGGGTGTTCAGGGGCCACTGGTTTTGCCCCCGTCGGCGCTTGTGCTCCGTGCCAGCGCACCAGCAGCCGCGGCATCGAAATTTCCTGTCGTCTGCTCCTGTACTCGGGCTAGGGTCGGTGCGATTCACGCTCTTGATCGGAGACAGCATGCTCAGCACGTCCCTCGGCGACCACGCGGAGCTCCGTGCGCTGGAGCCATGGCAGGCAGCGGAGCTTGCCGCGTTTACCGATCGAGTACGTGCGCACTTGACCCCTTGGCTGCCCTGGGCCCATACGGTCGTCGACACAGAGAGTGCTCGGCAGTTTCTCCAGCGGTATGCCGAGAGCCAAGCCGTGGATGGCGGACGGATCTACGGGATCTGGCTGGATGACGTCCTCGTCGGCGGTACCCTCTTCCGCGTCTTCAATCCTCAGCAAGGGGCCTGTGAGCTGGGGGCTTGGCTGGCACCCGAAGCGCAGGGGCGTGGTCTGGTGACCCGCGCAGCGAGCGCAATGATCGACTGGGCAGTCAGCGTGCGCGGGATCTCCCGGGTCGAATGGCTGGTCTCGCCGGACAACGAGGCGAGCATCGCTGTTGCCAAGAGGCTGGGCATGACGCGGGAGGGCGTCTTGCGCAGCGTCTTTCCCATGGACGGCGTGCGCCACGACCTTGAGGTGTGGGCGCTGCTCGCCGACGAGTGGGCAGGCAGCGAGTAGCTCAGCCGGGGGCGGGACGTGCCTCTCCTGCTCGGCGACTCGTTGTTCTTCCCGGTGACAGGCCGACGCCAGGGGCAGTGGCGTGTCCGAGGCGTGTCCGGTCAGGTGCTGAGTGCGTGTCCGGTCGTTGAGTCGACGTGCTCTGGTATCTCGTCGTGGCGATCGCCCACAGTCGGTGTTCCGGTGGGCTCGAACATGAGGATTGCGGCGCCGGGCGGTTCGAGGTGGTCGCGCGACGCAGCGGGCTCGGCACCACTGCCAATCTGCGCGCGCTGATGCGCCGCGCGACCGGCATCACACCGTCGGCATACAAGCGCCGGTTCGGGCCGGAGGCGAACTGACGGCAGGTATCCCCCTTGCGACGAACCACGTGTGCTTCATCGTCTGCTGTCGCCGGGGGCGAGAAGGCTGGTCAGCTCCGGGATCGCCTCGGGGAGGGCTTGAAGTAGCGACGGACGTTCTCCGGCTTCTTGTGCCGCGACTTCGCCATCAGCACCAGCAGGGAGGCGCCTTGCTCGCCGAGGTGGGTGAGGACGGAGTGGCGGTACTCGTGCAGGTCCCAGCCGGTTCCCGGCCCCGCGCACGGCGGTGTGCTCGTCGAGGAGGGCGCGGGCCTGCCCGTACGACAGCCGCGCCAGGCCTGTGTCAGGGCACACGTCGCGAGGGCTGACGACCTTCCCCGGGCCGGGGCGGCGGCGGATGACGAATACCGGGCCGCGGGTCCGGCCGCGCAGCAGGCGGGGCAGGAGCCGGGCGGTACCGGCGTCCCAGTAGACGGTCTCCAGTTCGGCGGCACCGGAAGGGAAGGTGCCCTGTTCCGCACAACACCCGGCCCGGTCTGGGCACGCGGGTCAGCGGCGCGGCACGGCGCCATGGGGGCGGGCCATGGCGGTGCGCAGTTCGAGCGAGGACGCGGAGCGCACATAAAGGACAAGCGTCGAAAAATGCGCCATGTTTAGGAAACGTTAAGTAAATTATGTTGTCTGCTGGCAATTAGAGGCGACGTGAACCGTTGACGAGAACTGCAGATTCCGCCACCTTCATGACGTCGAGCATTTCCGCTCCGTCACGAAAGCAGGGATGCCAGTGAGAAAAACCCGACGCTTTGCCACTTCCGCCTTGACTGCCGCAACCGTATTCACGGCAGCATTCCTTTGGCCGGCGGCGGAGTCCGCGCAGGCGTTTCCCGCGACGCCCAAGCAGAACGTAGTGAACTATCTGCGCTCCATCTCCGGAGCCAGCATCGTTTCCGGACAGCACAACAAGGAGCCCGCTTCGGCTCCGGGGCAGTACACGCAACAGGTCAAGGACGTCACCGGGCAGTATCCGGGCCTGTGGGGCGGCGATCTGATGTTCAACGCTGCGGATGTGGCCAATCGCCAACGTGTGGTCGACCAGGCGAAGACCGAGTGGGCCAACGGGTCGCTGGTATCTCTGACCTGGCACGCCTGTCCACCGACCGGCGGAAGCACCTGTGCGTTCGAGGGCGGTGTGAAGTCGAACATATCGAACGCGCAGTTCTCGCAGATCCTCACCAACGGCAGCACACTGAACAACACCTGGAAGCAGCGTCTCGACGAGGTCGCCCCCTACCTCCAGCAGCTGAAGAACGCGGGAGTCCCCGTGCTCTTCCGGCCGTTCCACGAGATGAACGAATCGTGGAACTGGTGGGGCAACCGGCCGGGTGCCAACGGAAGTGCTCGACTCTTCCAGATCACGCGTGACTATCTCGCGGGAACGAAGGGGCTGGACAACCTCATCTGGGTGTGGAACGTGCAGGACAACCCTGCCGGCGGGTGGAGCAGTTACTACCCCGGAAATCAGTACGCCGATGTCGTGTCGCTCGACGTCTGGTACAAGAACCACCCAAGTTCCGGCGATTACCAGCAGATGAGGAACATCGCCGGGACAAAGCCCATGGCCATCGGGGAAATCGGTAAGATGCCGACCGCCGCGATGCTGCAGAGCCAGCAGCAATGGGCATGGTTCATGATGTGGTCCGAGCATCTGCGGGGGAACAACACCAACGCCGAGATCCAAGCGGCGTACTTCCATCCCCGCGTTCTGAACCAGGGCGAGGTCAGCCTCCCCTGATGCCCTTGTCGCCATCGCCGGGGCGAACTCGCGGCTCCTGATCCGGGTCGGGCCGAAGGGGCCCGGCGGCTCTTCGTCTTCGCCCTGAGGAAAGCGTTCGGGCGTGATCACAGCCATCCGGACAGCCCGCGGAGAAACCCGACGGGATCGTCACGGTGGACGGTGTGTCCCGCACCGTCCACCGTCCGCGTGTGCCACCCCCGGTTGCGCAGCGTCGCGGCAGGGGCCGGTGGAATCCGTTCGCTGGGGCCGGCGAGCAGCACCAGGGAGGGCACGGCCGGGGCGGCGGCGGGCAGGCCGGGCAAGTGCGCCAGGGCGTCGACGGAGCTTGGATCCCAGGTCGCCAGCGCCTGGTGCTCGGCGGTGATGTCCTCGTCATGCCAGAGCGGGTGCTCGGCCCGCAGTTCTTGCCAGGTGGCGTACTTGGCGGCGCGCAGGGCGGCCAGGTCCCGGGGCCGGTTCACCCATGCGGGGTCGCAGTGGATGGCTCGGGCACAGCGCAGTCGGGGTGTGGCGAGCAGCAGTGCGGCTGAGCCCAGTGAGTGGCCGATGGCGAGGTCGGGGGCCGGAGGCACGGTTTCGATCAGGTCGTCGGCCAGGATGGCGGGAGCGTAGGTGGCGCCGTGGTCACTTCCTCCATGACCGCGCAGGTCGACGGCGATGACCCGGTAGCCGCTGTCCGCGACAGCCGGTGCGACACGGTTCCACGTGCGTGAGTCTGTCATGATGCCGTGCACGAGCACGGCTGTGCGGGGGCCGGCCCCCCACTCTCTGGTCGCGAGCCTCATGAAGCGGCGGACAGGGGTACTCGCGCGCGGCAGAGCACCGCTCCTCCGCCGGTCACCTCACACGGGCTTCCCGCGGGCACGAACGCGGCCGCGCCCCGGGAGGGGGTCGGACCCGGCGTCAGGCGGACGTGGCCGACGGGACAGAGCAGCACCTGCGGCCCGGGGTCGGTCATGCTCACGGCTTCGGTACCTGTCTCCAGGCGTGAGAGAACGAACTCCTCTGGCGGAGAACAGAATTGGGTCTCACCGGCCAGTTTGGTGGGAGTGGGCCGCATGACTGCGGGTCTCATCGGAGTGCAGTCCACGGCGTGTCGATGGGTGGCGTTCATGACGCGTACCGTCTTGAGCGCGTCGTCGGTACGGAAGTAGGTGAGGTGGCCGATCCCGCCCACGTTCTCGTCCAGGCCGAGCCAGTACAGGTTGGTGCCCGCGAAGCGGAACGGCTCACCCTGCAGTGTCAGTGAGGTCCCCTCCCGCTGCACGAAGGCGTCTGCGGTCCGGCTCGGCGGATCAGCGGTGGCGGGGGACGATGCGGTGGTGACGGTGACGAGAGCGCCGACCGTCAGGAGGGCGGCAAGGGTTCTTCGGCGGTGTCGGGGCATGGCAAACCTGCCTTCGGTTCAAGAGGGCTGGGAGACGACGGCGAGCCGGCCCGGTCCGGAGTGGGTATCCGGCCCGGGCGCCGCCTTGGCCGTCGTCAGTCGGTGGGTTGCCGCGGGGGCGCGCTGCTACCGCGGGGCAGCAGTACGGGCGGAGCGGCCGGGCCGGACGACAGGTCGCGGCGGTGGACGACGTCGAACAGCCGACGGGTCACGTCGGCGCCGAAGCCGAACACGTCATGGCTCATGGCCGAGAGGGTGGGATGCGTGAGCTGGCACAGCTGCGAGTCGTCCCAGGCGATCAGGCTGACGTCCCTCGGTACGTCCAGCCCCATCTCGGCGGCGACGGACAGACCGGCGACGGCCATGATGTCGTTGTCGTAGACGATGGCCGTGGGGCGGCGCGGGGAGGCCAGCAGCGACCGGGTCGCCCGGGCACCCTGCTCCCCCGAGTAGTCGGTGGTGACGCTGCGGGCCGGCTCCAGTCCGAGTTCGGCCACGATCGTGTTCAGCGCGGCAGTGCGGATGATGGTGTGGCCGAGCGACGGATGACCGCCCACCCTTGCGATCCGTCGGTGCCCAAGGGCAGCGAGGTAGCGCACCGCCTCCTGCACGGCGGCCTCGTCATCGGTCCACACCGAAGTGAACCCGCCGGTCAGCGAAGGGTGGCCGACCGCGACGGCCGGTAGCCCGATCGCCGCCAGTTCGGTGACCCGGGGATCGTTCTGCTGGATGTCGACCAGGATGGAACCGGCGATCCGGCGCGACTGCCACCACTCGCGGTGGACGGCTATCTCCTGAGTGACGTCGCGCACCAGGTGCAGGAGCAGGGAGCACCGGTGTTCCTCCAGGACGGACTCGGCCCCGGAGATGAACTCCATGTAGAACGGCTCCAGCCCGAGCTGCCGCGCCGGCCGGGCGATGACCAGGCCGACGGTGTCCGCAGCTCCGGTAGCGGATCCGGACAGTTTGATCGCGGTCTGGCTCGGCACCCAGCCCAGCTCGGTGACTGCCTCCATGATGCGTTCACGCGTGGCTTCCGAGACACCGGGCCGGTTGTTGAACGCCAGGGACACCGCGCCTCGCGACACCCCGGCCCGGGCGGCCACATCGTTGATGGTGACGCGCCCAGACCGGCGTGCAGGTGCCTCACTCACGGCCGGCAGTCCCGTTGACGCAGAACAGCGCGCCGCCCGCGGCCTCCGCGGTGGGGCGCTCCCAGCCTGTGACATGCCAGGTGAAGGTCTCGCCGGGCAGCAGGGTGACCCGCCCGTGATCGGTGCCGGCGTCCGGGGCCAGCCGGTCGGCCTGCAGCACCAGGTCCCGTACGAGCCCGGCGGCGGTGACCGTGACCGCGACACCGTTTCCACCCCCCTCGCTCACCCGGACGTCGTAGGAGGCGGCCGGGTAGGCGAACTCACGGTCGGCGCGGGCGAAGTGCACGGCACGCGAGCCGTCCGCGTCGGCGACGAGGAACTCCCGGCGCGCGTCGCCGAACTCGGCGACCGAACGGGGCAGCGCCTCCAGAGCCACACTGTTTCCTGCGGCCTTGAGCATGACCTCGGCGCTTGCCAGCACCGTTCCGTCCGCGTCCATCCGCCGGACCGTGACGGTGGTGTCCCACGTGGCAGCGCCCTGGTTGCAGCCCGCCACGACCAGGGCACCGTCCCGGAGCTGGAGTGTCAGCAGCCGATCGGCGTACAGACGGCGCATCTCGAAGTACAGCGGCTTGAGCCGGGCGTCACCGTCGATCGCCGCCCAGGAGGTCACCGGCCAGCAGTCGTTGAGCTGCCACAGCACCGTGCCGGCGCACCGGGGCCAGTGGGAGCGCCAGTGCTCCACCCCGGTGGCGACCGCGCGCGCCTGGTTCAGTTGGGTCAGGTAGTGCCAGGCGTCGAAGTCGGCCGGCGGGGCGAAGTGGTGGTCGAGCCCCCGGTTCAGCTTGACGTTGCCGTTCTCCGCCTTCTGGTGGTGCAGCATGCCGGGGGAATCGGCGGTCAGCGGCCGTTCGGACAGAGCGCGTTCCAGGGTGGCGTGGGTCGGCGGGGCCTGCCAGCCGAACTCCGCGACGAAGCGGGGCACTGTGGTGAGGTAGTCGCCGTAGTCACGACGGTTCCACACCTCCCACGAGTGCGCGGTGCCGTGGTCGGGGTCGTTCGGAGTGTGGTTCCAGGACCCGGACCAGGGGCTGCCCGCCCAGTAGGGCCGCGTCGGGTCCGTCTGCGCCACGATGCGGGGCAGTAGGCCCAGGTAGTAGCCCTCCCCCCAGGACTCTCCGGCGAGTTCCTGCTCCCACTCCCAGTCGGCGAATCCCCAGAGGTTCTCGTTGTTGCCGTTCCACAGCACCAGCGAGGGGTGGGGCATCAGCCGGGCCACGTTCTCCCGGGCCTCGGCCTCGATCTCGGAGCGCAGCGGCTGCTCCTCCGGGTAGGCGGCGCAGGCGAACAAGAAGTCCTGCCAGACCATCAGTCCCAGCTCGTCGCAGACGTCGTAGAAGGCCCTGTCCTCGTAGATCCCACCGCCCCACACACGCACCAGGTCCACACCCGCGTCTGCGGCCTGGGTGAGGCGGGTACGGTAGCGGTCGGCTGTGACGCGTGCGGGGAAGACGTCGTCGGGTATCCAGTTCACTCCCCGGGCGAAGACCGGGGTGCCGTTGACCACCAGGGTGAAGGCGCTTCCGTGCACGTCCGGGGACGTGTCGAGTTCGATCGTGCGGAAGCCGATGCGCCGCTCCCACGCGTCCAGGGCGTGGCCGTCGTCGCCGTCCTCCAGCACGACGGTGCACGCGTACAGTGGCTGGTCGCCGTAGCCGCGCGGCCACCACAGCTTCACGTCCGGGGTCTGTACGGTCACCGTGGCGGTCCTGGCCCCAGGCGCGACGGTGATCTCCGAGGAGCCGCCACCGACCGTGGCCACCAGACGCAGCGGCCGGTTCCGACCGGTCGTCGTGCGGTCCAGATCGACGGTGATCTCGACGATGCCGCTCCCGTCACCCGCGACGGCGACCTGGGGACGGACCTCGGCCAGCCGGGCGGTGGACCACTGCTCGATGCGCGCCTCACGCCACACGCCGGCGGTCACCAGGGTGGGGCCCCAGTCCCATCCGAACGAGCAGGCCATCTTACGTATGTAGTTGAACGGCTCGGGATAGGAGTTGGGCCGATGGCCGAGCGCCTCTCGGACCGCCTCGGCCTCGGTGTACGCGGACGTGAAGGCGACTTCGAGCGGCGCCGGACCGTCGACCAGCAGGTCGGTGACGTCGAACCGGTAGGAACGGTGCATGTTCCGGGTACGCCCCAGCAGCCGGCCGGCAGCATGAACGGCGGCCACCGTGTCCAGCCCGTCGAAAACCAGTTCGGCACGCTCGAAGGTGCAGTCGCGCTGGGGCAGTTCGGTCGCGTAGGACCAGTCGGCACGGCCCACCCAGGCAGCCTCCGACTCGTTGCGGTCCAGATACGGGTCGGCGAGCAGATCCGCCGCCATGAGGTCGGTGTGGACGCAGCCGGGCACCTGTGCCGGCACGGTGGTTCCGGCCAGCTGCGGGGGCGCGTCCTCCGGGGTGCCGCGGTCGGTGTTCAGGCGCAGCGTCCAGCCCTGGGACAGCGGCGTGCGGACCTTCATGCGTACTCCTTGAGAGGTAGTGCGGGGCGCGGTGGGCGGGGAGGTCATTTGGTGGAACCGGCCGCGAATCCGCTGTAGATGAAGCGCTGCAGTGCCAGGAAGACGATCAGGG
The DNA here is from genome assembly GCF_043088245.1 of Streptomyces sp. NPDC014623. Classification (NCBI taxonomy): domain Bacteria; kingdom Bacillati; phylum Actinomycetota; class Actinomycetes; order Kitasatosporales; family Streptomycetaceae; genus Streptomyces; species Streptomyces sp. NPDC014623. The sequence goes on from NZ_JBIBZU010000024.1 coordinate 61,936, forward strand.
TCGGCACGATCACGACGATCGTGCCGGCGGAGATGGTCTCCCAATGAGCGCCGAAGGGGCCCTTGAACCGGAACAGGGCGGTGGAGATGGTGCCGAGTTCGGGGTCCGGCATGTAGAGGAAGGGCACGTAGAAGTCGTTGTAGATCGCGATGCCCTTGACGATGACGACAGTGGCGATGGCCGGTCGCAGCATCGGGAGGATGATTTTCCGGTAGATCGTCCAGGAGTTGGCGCCGTCGATGCGCGCGGCCTCGTCCAGGGAGACGGGGATGGACCGGATGAACTGCAGGAAGATGTAGATCGAGACGATGTCGGTGCCGGTGTACAGCAGGATCGGTGCCCACCGGCTGTTGAACGCGCCGAGATCGTCGATCACCTGGAACGTCGCGACCTGTGTGGTGACGCTGGGCACCAGCGTCGCCAGCAGGAAAAGGCCCATCACCAGCTTTTTGAGGCGGAACTGGAAGCGGTCGATGGCATAGGCGGTCATCGAGCCGATCAGCACCGTCCCCGCGGTGGAGACCACGAGGATCAGTGTCGTGTTGCCGAACGCCCTCAGCATCGCACCTTGCTCGATGGCGGTCGCGTAGTTGGTGAAGTTGAACCAGTCACCGGGCAGTGACAGCGGGCCGCTGTTCGCCACCTCCGACTCGGTCTTGAGCGAGGTCAGCAGAACGACGGCGAGGGGCACGAGGACGACTGCCGAAGCCAGGAGCAGTGACAGGTACTTCAGGACGACCGGGATTCCGGCCGGTACGGAACGGCCGCCGTTGATCCCGCGCCGGGCCGGAGCAGACAGGTCGGTGGTCATGAGAGCTCCACCCTCTCCTCGGGAAACAGCCGACGCTGGACCCAGGTGATCAGCAGGATCAGGAGCAGCAGGACGACGGCGGACGCCGAGGCCAGGCCGACCTTGTCGAACTGGAAGGCCAGCTTGACCGTCTGGATGACGAACGTCTCGGTGCCGTTGGCGCCACCGGTCATGATGTAAGGGATCTCGAAGACAGCCAGGGACCCGGAAACGGCGAGTATGAAACTCAGGCTGATGATCGGCTTGATGCCGGGCGCGATGATGTGCCGGAACTGCTGCCAGCGGTTGGCCCCGTCCAGCTCCGCCGCCTCGTACAGGTGCGGGGGGATGGACTGGATCGCACCGAGGAACAGCACCATGTTCAGGCCCATGAAGCGCCAGACAGACACCCCCGCGAGCGAGGGGTTGGCCAGGTCCGGGTCGCCGAGCCACAGGTGATCGCCCTCCGCACCGACCAGCCGCAGCAGCGTGTCGAGGGTGCCGTCGGGCTGGAAGAAGTACAGGAACACAAACCCGACGGCCACCCCGTTGATCAAGTAGGGAAAGAACAGCAGACCCTTGAACAGGTTGCGGAAGCGGGTGTTGAAACTGAGGACCGTGGCGAAGTACAGCGCAAGCGCGATCTGAAGGAACGACGCCGCCAGGTAGAACCCGCTGACGAGAAACACCTCGAACCGCGCGGGCCGCGTCACCAAATCGGTGTAGTTCTCCTCGCCCACAAAGGAGCGCGAAGGGCTGATTCCGTCCCAGTCGGTGAAGCTGTAGCCGATCATGTCCGCCACCGGCAGGAACGTGAACATCAGCAGCAGCGCCAGAGGCGCGGCCAGGAAGAGCCAGGGGGTCAGGGCCGCGGCACGGCGGCGCCTGCCGACGCTTGGCCGGCCGGGGCCGGGCTGTGACGGCGGTGCGCTTCGCCGGCCCGCAGCGAGCCCTCCTGCACGGGTCTTGTGGGCAACGGTCATCTCATGGTTCCTCGCGGTGGGTTCCCTGTCGGGCGGATCTCGGGGCGGCGGCACGGCGAGCTGCTCATGCGGGGCCCCTGCTCGGGCGGCTCGCAGCGCGGCTGACCTGGTCGGGGTCTCATCGTGCCGCAGCATGGTCAGCCGCCGAGGGTCTGCTGTGCCTCGGCCCACTTGCCGTTCAGCTCACCGAAGTAGCTGTCCATGTTCCCGTCGGCCGCACCCCGGGCGACGTCGACCAGCTTCTGCCGATAGCCCTGCGCGGTGATGCCGATCTCGGACGCCTTGTCGATCTTGTTGACGTCGGCGATGTTCTCCTGGTGCTGCGGGATCATCGTGACATCGTTGTCGGAGAACGCCTTGAGCGTGTCCGGCAGTGGAGCGCCCTTGACCGAGGAGATGGACCCTTCGCTGGCGGCCTGGCCCGACTTGGTGATGTACCAGTCGAGCCACGCCCGCGCCGCTTCCTTGTTGTCGGAGTGCGCGTTGACCGCGTACTGGTAGTCAGGGCGCAGGACGGAGCAGTACGTCCCGTCACGCTGCGCCGGGAACGGCATGAATGCGATGTCGTCGGGGTTCTTCCCGGCGGCCTCCGCTCCGGCCCGCATCTGGGAGATCGCCCAGGACCCCAGCCACATCGATGCGACCTCGCCGGATCCGATCTGCGCCTTGGAGTCCTCCCAGTTGGTGGTGGTCGGGTCGGGCTCCGACAGCTTCTTCTCGACGATCGTGTAGAGGAGCTTGTCGATCTCGTAGAGATCCGATCCGCCGCTGCTCCAGGGCTCCTTGGTCTCTGCCAGGGAGTCGTAGGACCCGGAGTCGCAGGAGGGCGAGCCGATGGCGTTGGTCCAGTTGGTGAGGGGCCAGCCGTCCTTGTAGTTCGTGTAGTACGGGACGGCATCCGTCTTCGCCTTGATCGTCGCCAGGTCCGCGACGAACTCCTCGGGCGTGGCGGGCCAGTCCTTGATGCCGGCCTTCTCCCAGACCGCCTTGTTGTAGACGAACCCGTTCGCCACCCCGATGTTGGCCAGACCGTAGACCTTGCCATCCACCGTGGCATGGTCGGTGTAGTCGAACGTCGCCGACAGTTTGATGGAACTGCCGAGCGGCGCGAAGAAGTTGGGGTACTGCTCGACGGAGAGGGAGTTGGGGATCAGGAGGACGTCCCCGTAGTTCTCGGTGTTCATCCGGATCTTGGTCTCGCCCTCGTAGTCGGTCAGCCCTTCGAACTTGACCTTCACACCCGGGTAGATCTTGTTGAACTCGGCCGCGTACTTCTTCAACGACCCGTCAGCAATCTGGTCCGTCCTGTTGGTCAGAACCGTGATGCCGCCCGACACCTTCGCGGGATCGCTCGGCGGAGCCGCGATCTCGCCACTCGTCGCATCCCCCTGGCCACTACATGCCGTGACAGCAACCATGGTCGCGGCCACCAGGACCACACCTGCTCTGCGCATTTCCTCCACCCCTCACCGCACGACTACCGACATCAAGCCCAGAGGGAAGCCTCAGGGACTCCCGTCGCCCCGGCCTGATGAGCGCTCAACGTAGACGTAACACGGAGGCAATGTCCATAGACCGGTCCACCTGGATTCCAGGGCCTCCGCAAGGCTCTGATCAGCAATTTTACTAAACTTTGACTAAATCAATCGGCTCTTGAACGCGTCGGGCGACGCACTCTCGCCGACGTCTGGACAACGTTGTCAGGCGATGGTGTGATGTGGGCGGCTCACCGAACCACGCATGTCGCCCCTACACAGAGGAGCATCACCGTGAGTAGTCATTGGTCGACGGCCCCGCCCATGAACGATGGCCTGATCGCCGCCCTCGATATCGGCGGAACCAAAATTGCGGGCGCCCTGGTCGACCGGGAAGGCGTCCTGGTTCACCGTACGCGCCGCGCCACCCCGGCGCGGGAACCCGCCGACGTACTCGTCGGTGCGGTTCACGAAGTGATGGGCGCCCTGGCCGCCAGCCCTCGGTGGGGAGAAGTTCGGGCGGTGGGCATCGGCAGCGCCGGCCCGATCGACCTGACACACGGGACCGTGAGTCCCGTCAACATTCCCGCCTGGAGGAACTTTCCCCTCGTCCAATCCGTCGCGAGGCATCCAGCTGTGGGCCATCGGCAGGTGACGCTGGCGGGTGACGCCGTGGCGATGACCGCCGCCGAGCATCGCCACGGCGCGGCACGCGGACACAGGAACGCCCTGTGCCTCGTGGTGTCGACGGGTGTGGGCGCCGGCCTGGTGCTCAACGGCAGCGTGCACCACGGGCTCACCGGCAATGCCGGTCACCTCGGCCACATCAGCATCGACTTCGACGGTGAAGCCTGCCCGTGCGGAGCGAGGGGCTGTCTGGAAGCCGTCGCCAGTGGTACGGCCATCACCCGGCACGCGCTTGCTCTCGGATGGCAAGCGTCTCTGACGGCGGACGCGGCAGGGGTCGCGGCGGCGGCTCGAACCGGAGAAGCGGCCGCCATCGCCGCGTTCGATCGGGCGGCCCGCGCATTGGCGGCGGGCATCGCCGCCACGGCGGCGCTGATCGAGATCGACATCGCCGTTGTCGGGGGCGGTGTCGCTCAGTCCGGCGAGGTGTTCTTCGAACCGCTCGCTCGCCACCTGCGGCACTACGCGGCGATGCCGTTCCTGAAGGAGCTGCGCGTCGTGCCCGCTGAACTGGGGCCCGACGCCGGTCTGGTCGGCGCCGCGGTGCTGGCGTCAGCGGGAGTGTCTTCCGTTGCGACCGTGCTCGGCCATGGCAATCGGTAGGCAAGGCCACGGAGCTCTCCTCGGGCCCGTCCGATTCGACTCCCGATCTCGTCCGGTACCCGTTCCTCATGCTGGCGAGCGCCCAAGACCCTCCACATGACCTCAGACCGGAGCCGTTCGTCAACCACCCGGCACGGTCCACGTCATACGCAGGGGGAAACAGGTCGAGAAACGACCCTGGCACAGAAAGCCGCAGGTCAAACGCCCTTCGCCACGCACTCCACGCGCGAGGTCATCGGAAAGACGTCAGTCAGCGCCACAGCAAGAAAAATTCCTGGTGGGAGCCATGCTTCAGCTCCTTTGGTCGGCCATCCGGGTGCCGGAGCGTCAGCTGACCCACTGCTCGCCAGCCGTCGAGCGCGGGCAACCCGGGCGCATCACCCTACGGAACCCTTTCATCACCGGCTCGGCTCATCCACCCGAGGAGGTCGTCCTCGCAGGATCATGGGCAACCGTCCCTATCGCGACGTCGATCCGGGTGCGACCGAGTAGGACGAGGGCAGCAGGACTCTGCATCCATGGCTCATCCGGGCAGGTCGGGATGAGCGAGAGGCTGGTCCACCGGCTCACCCTGGGAATCGTTCCATTCGCTTTCCGTGGTGTCGTCCTCGAAGAGGATCGCCCGGACGCGTCGCAGCACGTCGAGGTGGGCGCGGTTGTAGTACTCGACCAGCGCGTGCATGACGACCGACTCGGCGACCGCCGTCTCCCGGCGCGAGGACAAACCCAGGTCGGCCAGGCTGGGGTGGTCCCTGTGCTGTTGGCGGACATCGGGCGCCATTCGTTCCGCCAGCCGCTGCCGCACTTCGTCGGGGGCGTTCTCGTCGAGTGCCGCGAATTCCGCTTCGAGATCCCCGCGAGGTCCCGCGAGCTGTTCTTGGAGGGCGGCCATCGCCACGGGTGTGAGGATGCTGGAGTAGGCCATCAGCAGGGACCGCTGGGTCTCGGGCAGGTCGTCGGCGAGCGTCCTGAAGTCCTGGGGCATGTCGAGCGCGGCCCGGTTCTCCAAGACGGCCGCCAGTTCCCGCCGCATCCGCTGCCGGCGTTCGATGTCCGCCGCGAGTCCGGCGTCAAGGTCCCGGAGGATCTGCCGCGCCTCCTCGTCGCCGCTCTCGACCGAGGGGACGTCCGCGAGGGCCACGCCGAGGTCGGTCAGTCTGCGGATGCGCAGCAGGCGGACCAGATGGCTGACCCCGTACCGTTTGTAGCCGTTGGACGCCCGTTCCGGCTCGTCCAGCAAGCCGATCTCGTGGTAGTACCGGACGGTCTTGGTCGTCGTGCCCGCGAGTTCCGCCAGCTGACGCGTACTCCACGCCACCAGGAGCCCTTTCTCCAGCGTTCTTCCCGACGCCCATTCAAGACCGTGCCCCCGGGGCACGGTCAACCAACGGCCGGTTCCACGCCGGCCCCTGTTGACCCTGCCCCGAGGGCACGGAGTGGGATGGTCGCGACCACGATCACGAACCGGTATGCGGAGACTGGACATGAAACGACAAAGCAGTGCAGGCCAGAGCCTGGCCCTCTTGGCGGTCCTCGGCCTGGTCGGCTCGCTGGCCGCGGTGCCCGCCGCCGCCGAGGAGCCCAAAACGCCGCAGGTGAAGTGGGGCCAGTGCCCCGACGACGTCGTGGCCGAAGCCGCTCCGACCGAGCTGCAGTGCGCCACCGTACCCGTCCCGCTGGACTACGCCGACCCGGAGGGCGAGCGGATCGACCTCACGGTCTCCCGGCTGGCCGCCGCCGACCCGGACAAGCGGCGCGGCGTCCTCATGCTCAACCCGGGTGGCCCCGGCGGATCCGGGCTGGCGCTCTCCGCGCTGCTGGTGGCCCAGGGCCTGCCCAACAGCGTCACCGACCGCTACGACCTGATCGGCATGGACACCCGCGGGGTCGGTCATTCCACACCGGTCAGCTGCGGCTTCACCACGGACAGCCCCTATTACTCCAACATCCCGCCGTACGCGGTCGACGACGCCGCGGTCACCGCACAGGCGAGGATCGCCGAGCAGGCGGCCGAGCAGTGCGCGAACAACGACGACGGCATGCTGCGCCACCTCACCACCGCGAACACCGCCCGCGACCTGGACCGGATCCGGGCCGCGCTCGACGAGGAGGAGACCAGCTACCTGGGCTACTCCTACGGCACGGCACTCGGCGCCGCCTATGCGTCGATGTTCCCCGGGCGCGCCGACCGGATCGTGCTCGACAGCAACATCGGAGACACCCACCTCGACCGCGACGGCCTGCGCCGCTACGCGCTCGGCATGGAACAGACCCTGCCGGACTTCGCGAAGTGGGCCGCCCGCCGGCACGACAGCTACGGCCTGGGCCGCACCCCCGAACAGGTCCGAGCTTCCTACCTCACCCTCGCCGGCACACTCGACGACGCTCCGGTCGCTGGGATCGACGGCAGCCTCTTCCGGCTCCTGACGTTCGGCCACCTGTTCAAGCAGACGCAGTACCCCAAGCTGGCGCAGACCTGGCAGGCGCTGCTCGAAAACGACCATGCGGCGGCCCGCGGCCTGTCGCCCGTCCCCGAGGAATCGGCGGACGGGGCATTGTCACCGATCGACAACGCGCTGACCGTGTTCCTCTCCGTCACCTGCAACGACGTCGAGTGGCCCGAGGACGTCACCACCTACCGGCGGGGCGTCACCGAGGACCGCGAACGCTACCCGCTGTTCGGCGCCGCCACCGCCAACATCACACCGTGTGCCTTCTGGCCGTACGCCCCCGCCGAACCGCCGGTGAAGATCGACGCCGAGGGCCCGCGCAACGTGCTGCTCCTGCAGAACCGGCGGGACGCGTCGACCCCGCATCGGGGCGGGAAGATGCTGCGCGAGAAGTTCGGCGACCGGGCGCGGTTGGTCACCGTCGACGACAGTGGGCACGGCGTGTACGTCCTGGGCAAGAACTCCTGCGCGCTGAACGCCGCCACACGCTACCTCGTCGAGGGCGAGATGCCCGCGAAGGACACGTTCTGCCGCGCGGACTGACCTTCCCCGGGGGCCGTCACCGTAGATCGTCCGTATCGGACAGAAGTGTGGGGAGACGCCGCATCACGTCGGCCTGGGCCGGATCGTAGAGATCGGTAACGGCTCTGCCGATGGTGCGAGCGGTGTGCTGCCGGCCGCGCGGGGCGTCCGGGGCGAGGGCGCTCAGCCCGGGATGCCTGACCCGGAGACCTCGGACGTAAGGCACGAGACGCTCAGCGAGACTCTGGCGCGCCGGCTCGTCCGCGTCGGCGGGAAGCTCGTCGAGTTCGCGTGCCACCGGCTGCGGCTTCTCAATCTCGATGAGCGGCGCCGTCGGATCTACCTGGCCAGTGAGGCCGCCGCGCTTGGCCATGGCGGGATCCCCCTGGTCGCGGCTGCTTCTGGCGTCAGTGCGGCCACCATCGCTCCGGGGACCGCCGAGCTGTCCGAGCGCCCTTTGCCAGCCGGGCGGATCCGGGCTCCAGGAGCCGGCCGCACACCACTGACGGTCACCGCCCCCGGTCTGCTGCCCGCGCTTGAAACTCTCATCGAGCCGCATACCCGGGGCGATCCGGTCTCTCCGTTGCGCTGGACCATGCTTTCGCTGCGGTCCCTGGCCTCGGGGCTGACCATTCAGGGCCACTCGGGCAGCGCGACGGCTGTCGGGCGTCTGTTGCACGCCCTGGGATACAGCCTGCAGGACACCGCCAAGACCCATCCCTGGCTCCGGGTGCAGGTGAAGCGGCACGAAAAGCCGTGATCCCGAGTGGCACGACGCCGGGCCGGTCACCATCGTCGACAACCGGCGCGTCGGGTGCGTCCTCAAGGTGAAAGCGAGGGGCCGCACCTCGGTGTCGGCCGTGTTCGCGTACAGCTGCTGCTATCCGTCACGTAGCGGCACATGACCGGCTGCGAGATCCGTAGTGGGCACGCGAGCTCCGCGCCGAAGGCCACGAGATCCGCGACGAGGACGTTGCCCGTCTGTCCCCGCACAAGCACCGCAGCCTGAACCTGCTCGGCCGCTACAGCTTCACCGCCTCCACCCCGGCGGTCCGCGCCGGCCGACCGGCGTGAGAGCCCGTCCCGCGGTGAGGGCGTGTCCTACAGGTGCGGGTAGTCGGTGTAGCCGTGGTGGTCACCGCCGTAGAAGGTGGCGGATCCGGTGTGTTGCAGGGGCCCTGGGCGGCCAGGCGGGCGGGCAGGTCGGGGTCGGCGAGGAACAGCGCCCCGAAGGCGATCATGTCCGCGGTGCCGTCCTGGATGAGGGTGAGTGCGTCCGGGCCGGTGGGCTGTGGGTGGGTGAACGGGTTGAGTATGAATGCCGAGGGCCAGGTCTTGCGCAGGCGCGTAGTCAGTTCCCGATCGACTCCTTCGATCATGTGCAGGTAGGCCAGGTTCAACTCGCTGAGCCGGGTGACCAGCGTGGTGTAGGTGCTCTCCACGTCCGCCGCGTCGTGCTCGGCGATGTCGTTGTAGGGGTTCGCGGGCGAGATGCGGAAGCCGGTGCGGTGGCCGCCGATCGCCTGTGAGACGGCTGCGGCCACCTCCAGAGCGAAGCGGGTCCGGCCTGCCACATCACCGCCCCGGCTGTCTGCGCGTTGGTTGGTGTCGGGGGCGAGGAACTGGTGGATCAGGTAACCGCTCGCGCCGTGGATCTCGACCCCGTCGAAGCCCGCGGCGATCGCGTTGTGTGCTGCGTCGGCGAAGGCGGCGATGGTGCGGGGGATGCCGTCGGCGTCCAGTTCCTGCGGGGTGACGAAGTCCATCGGCCCCTGGTGGGTGAACACCTGGCCCTTCGCGGCGACAGGTGAGGGCGCGACGGGGTGCAGACCGGAGGGAAGCAGGCTGGGGTGGCCGATGCGGCCGGTGTGCATCAGCTGCGCGAAGACCACCCCGCCCTTGGCGTGGACGGCGTCGGTGACCTTGTGCCAGGCGCTGACCTGCTCCGGCGAGTGCAGGCCCGGCGGGTCGGGGTAGCCCTGGCCGACGGGCGAGGGCTGTCTCCCTTCGGTGACGATGGGGCCGGCGCTCGCTCGCTGGCTGTAGTAGGTCGCCATCAGGCCGGTCGCGGTGGCGCCCGGCCCGTGGGCCCGGCTGCGGGTCATCGGCGCCATCACGATGCGGTTGACCAGCGACCGGCCGGCCACGTCGACCGGGGCGAATGGATTCGTCATGTCGAAAATCTCCCTGCTGTCGCAGAAGGGTGGAAGAGAAGAGGGCCGTCTGCTACTGCGTGCGGCCCGGGCGCGGGGCTGCGCCCGCGTGGCGCTGGCGAGCCCGCAGTGGTCCAACGTGCGTACACGTGATTGCCGCCGCGGTGATACGCCACCCACAGGCGGAGTTGATCCATTTCCTCAGGCATCCTGGGCCTGGGTGGCGATGGCTGCCCTCAGGCAAGCCCTCGCTCCGCACGGGACAGAGACGGTGCCGGCAAGTAAGGCTTTCCGTGCCCGCCTACCTGACAGGTGGTTGTCGGCTGTGGTCCCTGACCGACTTCTCGACGATGTGCGCGCACGTGGTGGACTCCTGGATCTGGTCAGGGGTCAGGTCGCGCACGGAGACCTGTTCCAGAGTGCGCCACAGGTCGGCAATGGGCTCTTGGAGAGCACGGCCGGCGTCGGTGAGGTGGACCACCATGACCCGCCGGTCGTGGGAGAAGGGCTCCCGGGTGAGCAGCCTGACGCTCGAATGGACTTCAACACCCATGAGCTGTGCGGGAGGCCCTGCTGTCATTCCCCGACCACAAGCCGATCACCCAACCAGGAACCCAAGTTCGACCCGCAACCGAACCTCTCGGTACGGCAACGGCTTCTGAGGCCCTCAAGCCTGCAGAAAAGCAGATCAGAGGACCTGCCGTCACTCCGTATCCGGCCAGTGAGCGTTTTCAGCGCGGCCACTGATCGGGTGACGGGATCGGTCCTCGCACCGCACGAGGCTCCCGCTCCGCCCACCCCATGGCTTCCTGGCAGGAGAAGGACATCTACGGGGCGGGACTTCTTGCGGCTGCCTGGTCGAGCGTGACCGGACACGAGTCGGCGCCCGGGTGTGTGGCGAGGGCGATCAAGGCGTCGAGGCGTCGGCCCGCCGCCTGCAGCTCGGCGACCTTCGCCGTCGTGCGCGCCCGTTCGTCAAGCAGGCGCGCCAGCAACTCGGGACCGACGCGGCGTGCATCGATGGCCGGCAGGAGTGCGGCGATCACGCGGCTGGTGAGCCCGGCTGTGTAGAGCTCGCGGATCAGCCGTACACGGTCCTCCGCCGACTGCGGGTAGACACGCTGTCCTCCTGCCGTGCGCGAGGAATGCAGCAGGCCCTGCTCCTCGTAGTAGCGCAAAGCGCGCGTACTGACACCGGCCCGGTCGGCCAGCTCTCCGATACGCACTGTGACTCGCCCCTCGCTCTGCGGTGTCCGATTTGCCTTTGACGTTGACGTCAAGTTCTAGCGTAGGCGCGAAGGGCGGGAGTGATCGCCGCCCTTCACCCGACGAAAGGATGATCATGGATATCGCTGGTTCCACCGCGCTCGTGACCGGAGCCAACCGGGGCATCGGTCGGCGCTTCGTTGACGAATTGCTGGCCCGCGGGGCCGAGAGGGTCTACGCGGCGGCCCGCAGCCCGGAGACGATCACCGCATCCGACCCCCGCGTCAGCCCGCTGTACCTGGACCTCCTCGACGAGAAGTCGATCACGGATGCGGCCGCCCTCGCACAGGATGTGACACTGCTGGTCAACAACGCCGGCATCGCCACGGGAGCCAACCTGCTGACCGACGACCTGGACGACGTCCGGCGGGAACTGGAGACACATCTTTTCGGCACGCTCCGCGTCATCCGCGCCTTCGCTCCGGTCCTGGCCGCCCACGGCGGCGGAGCGATCGTGAACGTCCTCTCCGTACTGTCATGGATCGCCACCCCCCAGGGTTCGGGCTCCTACTCCGTCGCCAAAGCCGCCGAGTGGAACATGACCAACGGCGTACGTGTCGAGCTCGCCGGACAGAAGACCCTTGTCCAGGGTGTCCACCTGGGGGCAGCGGACACCGACATGATGGCGGGCACCGACGCCCCCAAGATCGATCCTGTCGACGTCGCACGCGCCAGCCTTGACGGTGTGCAGAGCGACTCCCTCGAAGTGCTGGTCGACGACCCCAGCCGCTTCGTCAAGGCGGCCCTGGCCGGCGACCCGGCACAGCTGTACGGTCCTGCGCCCGCCAGGTGAGTCTTTCAGCGTTGCCTCTCCAGCGTGAGCGCGGCCTTGGTGATGACGGTCATGCGGTTGGGCCGATGCGGGATCTCCGGAAGATCTGCCAGGTCTTCCGGCGTGCCATGCCGCGTTCGACCGGAGCGCGGGCTTGGGCGAGGGCGCGGTTGACGGTGCGCTGGATGGGGGTGGGTTCCCCGCCGGGCGGTCGTCCGATCCCGGTGGGGACCCGGGGGCCGACGCCTTGGCAGGCGCGGCCGGCCAGGACAGGGGCACCTTGGCGCTCGCAGATTCGGATGATGCGGTGGGCGCGGGCGGGCAGGTACGGCCTACCGCCGCACCCATGGCATCACCTACTTCCACAGCTGCTACTCGGCCGGTGACGATCAACTCCGGGGCGTCGTCCGCCGCAAGGGCGTCGACCGCACCTGGGCGGCACTGCGGTCGATTCGCGCGGACCGGCCGGCAAGGCTTCGGCGCAGTTGGGAGGCATTCGGTTCGTGGTGGTCCGTCAGCTCAGACGGCGTGATGTGCGTCGTCCGCTTCGTCAGTCATGGCGGGCAGCGGGTTCCGGCGGCCCACTGCCCGCCTACGCATGGCGCGTCGGCGTCAGTCCTTGGTCTGCGTGGCCGGGCGCGCCGTGTTCCGGTCATGACCAGCACTGGGGCCGGAGGTCCGTCGGATCGCCGCTCGGCCGACCCCTTCGCCCGCCGTGAGGAACAGCACGGCGAACAGCAGCAGGGCCGTGCCGGTGAGGACGACCGCGTTGAGCTGCTCATCGAAGACCAGGACGCCGATGACCGCCGCGGTGAGCGGCTCGGCCAGGGCGACCACGGAGGCCGTGGTCGCCCGTACGGCACCGAGGCCTACGAAGAACAACGTGTACGCCAGCGCCGTCGGCACCGCCCCCAAGTAGAGGATCAGGCCCAGGGTCCAGGCCGCACGCTCCATGTCGGGCAGCATGCCCTCCAGCAGAGCCATCGGCAGAAGGCAGACCGTGCCCACCGCGAAGCCGGTCACCGTCGCCTCGAACGCGCCACCGGCGTTCTTCCGGCCGGAGAAGCGGCCCAGCAGAGTCACGCCCGCGTAGCCGGCTGCCGAGAGCAAGGCGTACCCGATGCCCAGGAGGGGTGCGGGGCCGGTACTCCCGTCCGCGCCGCCCATCAGCAGCACCAGGCCGATGACGCCGCTCACCACGGCGGCGGTTCCGGCGGCACCGGTACGCTCGCCCAGGGTGAGCCGGGCTCCGACGACGACCAGTACGGGACCCGAGCCCAGGGTCACCACCGTGGCCACGGTCAGTCCGGCCTCCTGCACGGAGGCGAAGTAGGCCGTCTGATAAACGGCCAGCCCGAATCCTGTGAGCAGGACTCGCCGTGGATTCGCCGCGTACGTTGCGCGCAGCGAGAGCGCCGTCTCCGGCCGCCGGGTCCGCCTCACCAGATGAGCGGTCAGGAGCAGCCCGAGTCCGGTTAGGAATCGCCAGAAGGAAACGGAGAGGGGGCCGATCCCGCCGACGTCGTACAGTTCGGCGGCCACAGCACCGCCAGTACCCCACGCTGTGGCTGCGATCGCGACGTAGAGAACACCCTGCCGAACAGCCAGGGCAGAAGAGGACTGCAACTGAGATCTCCTCGAGTGATTGCCAGCACGATCTCTTCCGTGGGCAACCCACACAGCCACCCCGGCACCTCGGGATGGCTCTGAACGACTGCCCGCCTTAAGCGACGGGCGGCGGAGGCGTCAAGAACAGCTGCATGTGATCACGTTACCCGGCAACGGGGACAGGCGTCCCGGCATTCAAGTGACGCATTGAGGTTTTATCTACGCAACCCGGAACTGACCGGCGTGGCCGAAGCCGCACTGGACGAGCTCGTCGACCAACTGTCTTAAAAACTCGATGAGTTATGTGAAAACGGGCGGTCCCAGCAACGAGGAAGAGACCGCATCCGGGCTCACGGCGCCCGGGACAGACTGACCACCGCCGACCGATTCCTGGCCACCGTGCTCTACCTGGCGAACTCGGAACACGAGACCTGATCGCCCAGCTCTTCGGTGTCAACGGCAGCACCATCACCAGAGCCGTGCACCAAACCCAGCCCTTCCTCACCGACCACGGCTGCGCCCTTTCACCCTCGACAGCCAGGTTCCGCACATCCGCCGACACCACCGCGTTCCTCACGAACAGCAACCCCACAGAGATCAAGTCAGCATGTTGATTCTCTGTGAGCCCTAAACCGTCCTGAGCCGAAGCACGATGGTTGTCATCAGGGCGGGCATGTTGTCACCAGGGCCCTCGGGCGCGCGCCCCGACCGGCTGTGACTGAGCGTCCAGTTGGCGAAACCGCTGAGGACGACGGCGTGGGCAAGGGGTGGCTCGCCGGTCGCCTCCCGAGTCCACGCCCTCCGCGCGCCTCATGGACCGGCCGTGGACGTGCCGGCGGCCCGACGGAGCTGACCGCGATTCCCCAGTGGCAGGAGTGTGTGTCTGCTGCGCGTCGGTCCATGCGCATGATCGGATCGGTTCGCGACGGTCGGGTGCGCCTGGGGTGCCTGCTGCCAGGCTTGGAGTCGAAAGGGAGGCCTCATGATCTCGGCACTCAACCAGCTCGTCGATCTCGTCGAGAAACACCTCGCCGAGGAGCCCGACGTCCAGGGCTTGGCGGGGGCGCTCGGCACGACCGAATACCACTTGCGCCGGATGTTCTCGTCGTTGGCCGGCATGCCGCTGTCCGAGTACGTGCGGCGGCGGCGCATGACCGTTGCCGCCGCAGACGTCGTCCGGGGCGAGGCGGATCTGCTGAGCATCGCCGTCCGGCACGGATACGGCTCGGGTGAGGCGTTCGGACGTGCGTTCCGGGCGGTCCACGGTGTCGGCCCCAGTGACGTGCGCCGCGATGGAGGCCCCTTGCGCACACAACCGCAGCTCAGGTTCCGCCTGACCGTCGAAGGGAGTATCCCGATGGACACCCGTCTCGTCGACCGACCTGCGTTCCAGCTGGTCGGACACGCAACCCGGGTCCCGCTCATCCACCAGGGCGTCAACCCACACATCCAGGAGCACATTGCCGCACTGCCGCAAGAGGAACATCTGCGGCTGAAGGCCCTCAGCGCCACCGAACCGGAGGGCCTGCTGCAGGTCTGCGACGACCTCGATCCCGACGGCAGGGAGGGAAGCGAACTGACCTACCTGCACGGAGTCGCCCTCGCCCGGGACACACCGGCCCCGGACGGCCTCGACGCCATCGAGGTGCCGGCCGGGAGGTGGGCGGTTTTCCGTACCAGCGGACCGCATCCGCAGGCCCTGCAAAAGACCTGGGCGGCGACCGCGGCCGAGTGGTTCCCTGCCAACCCGTGGCGGCTGCGACCGGGGCCCTCGATCGTCGCGATCCTTGAGCGCGCGGACGACTTCAGCACCGCGACCTGCGAGCTGTGGCTGCCCGTCGAACCGGCGTGACGCACTACCGGCCATCGAGCGCGGCTGAAGCCCTCAGCCACAACGGCTGACGCATGGATGCTCCTGTCCGGTTCAGGGTGACCGGCGGACCGCCGGAGCAGAGTGACACCCACCGTGCCTCGCGCGCTGCTGGTGACAGGTAGCGCGCCGACCTGGTGACCCTCACTGTGCGTTGCGTAACCGAAGTCGCAGGTCAGCGGGCACCGATGGTGTCGACCACAGTGCTTCGGCCCAATTCGGCGGGCTGCCGCCAGAGCGCCGCACGGCAGCCCGCCCAACGTGCTGAGGCTCGATAAGTTGTCACCGGCGGAGCCGAACAGGCTGGCAAAAGGGCCAGACTGAAACAGTCTGGTTGTCACCTGGGAGGCGGGCTACTTGTCACAGACGCTCAGTCAGCAGCCGTCCTGTCGCCGGGTCGGGTCATGACGCGCGAGGGGCTCGCTGTGATGCTTGGCGAGCAGACCCCGGCATGTGGACCTGCACGCGACGCGTTGATGACCGGCGGGACCTTCGTCGTCTGGGACGGCCTGGTTCCTGCCGCCCGCCTCGCACACACCTACCGGACACGGTCCCGTATCACTCAAAAGCGCGGCCGGCCGACGCTGGCCCTCGGCGCCACCGTCGACCTCCTCTTCCAGGCAGGGGAGGAGCCTCTCCGCGTCGGGCGCATCGACGCACCGGACATGTCCTGGACGTTCATGCTCTTCCTCAACGCCACCGCCACGGCGGTACTGGCCTGCACAGGCGTAACCAGAAGCGAACCCCCGGATGAGCCAGCCACCGACGCGAAATGACGGGACTGCTGCAGGATTGGGTGACAGCGGAGTTTATGCAGCCAGGGCTGCGGCTGGGGTCATGATGGTCTCGTACTCGAGGGGCGATCGGGCCAGGCGTCTCTGCCGCCGGCGTCGGTGGTAAACGCTGTCCCGCCGCGGCGTGGACACTGACCGCGACCTGGCGGCTCGCCCGCTTCCCGGGCACCCCGCAGTACTGGCGGGCCACCCCGGCTGACGCACGGCCGCACTTGGGAAACGACACATCGTCGATCACCCGCACCTGCGGCGCAATCACCTCGGACAGTCTCCGGGCGATCCGCCGCCGCACCGGCAACGGATCCCACGGCGACTGGTTCACGAACTGCTGCAGGGCCTGCATGTTCCCGTCCGGCAGCCGCTCGGCCATCGGCTGGACCGACTTACGCCGACCGTCCAGCATCAGACCCCGCAGATAACACGCACCCCACCGCCGCTGATCCCGCCGCGGCAACGACCCGAACACATCATCCACGAACTTTGCCAACGCACCCCGGAGCCACTCGACATCCCCCAGTTCCGCGTTCGAAAGATGCCCACCACCAGGTGAGATCACCCAAGGTAACGAAGCACTACTACAGCCCCTCCTGCATTGGCCGATGCCGTGAGCGAGTGCTTTGTGCCGTGTCGAGGAGGCGGCGCAGTCGGAGGCCGTCCGGGGCGACGGCGGTGACGAGCGCAGCGGGTCCTGCGAGTGGAGTCAGGGCGGCGTACCCGTCCTGCGGGGTGCCGCCATGGAGCCGGGGCTCAAGAGGGCTGTTCTCGAAGGCTGGGTCGACGACGAGGACCTGCCCGGTCGCGCGGTGATCGGCGAGGACGGCTGGTCCGTCCCAGCCGGGTACGCCCGGACCGTACTCGGCTTGCTGCTCGAGGAGAACGTGACCGTCGCGCCGAACGGTGAGTCGTGTGGCCACATGGCCGGGTGGCTCTCCGGTGCGTCCGAGCATCTGTTCCTCGCGCAGCATGAGCCGTGCGGTGGGGGCGAGGTCGACGGTCCATGTCTGGCGCAGGTTGGAGCCGGCCGCGCAGATCAGAGGCTTGGGTAGCCAGTGGAGCTCCGCGTGCTCTGCGACGGTCAGGTGTACGTCGTAGGTGGCGTGTTCCTGGGTCAAGCCTCGCAGGGCGAGGGTCGCGGCGGCGGAGGTGACGTGGAGCACCGCCCCCTGTTGGACGGTGGCTTCGATGCGGAGTCGGTCACCGCCGAGTGGGGCGCTCATGGCGCCGACGACGCACACGCGGGCCTCGGTGCCGCGTGAGCGCAGGCGTCGGAGTTCGAAGGGGCCGTCGCCGTCGAGGACGGGCAAGGTGGTGGTGCCGCCTCGGACGGCCGCCATGATGCGGGCCGCGGCCTGCACGCCCACGACAGCCGATTCCTGGGCGGTCTGCACGGCCTCTTGCGTGATGAGGGTCATGCGAGGCCTGCGGCCCAGTGGACGAGACGCTCGCGGACCCAGTCGGCGACCGGTTTTACGCCACCTTCCTCCTTGAGGGAGGTGAAGGTGACGGGAAGGTCGCCGCGCTGGGCCTTGGCGTCCCGGGCCATGCTCTCGAGGTCGGAACCGACGTGGGGGGCGAGGTCCGTCTTGTTGACCACCAGGAGGTCGGCGGTGGTCACGCCGGGACCGCCCTTGCGCGGGATGTCATCGCCGCCGGCCACATCGATGACGAAGATCTGCCCGTCCACGAGGCCCTTGGAGAAGGTGGCGGTGAGATTGTCGCCGCCGGACTCCACCAGGATCAGGTCGAGCGGACCCACCTCCTTCTCCAGGTCCTCGACGGCTTCGAGGTTCGCGGAGATGTCGTCGCGGATCGCCGTGTGCGGACAGGCACCCGTCTCGACGGCCTGGATGCGCTCGGGCGGCAGGACCGCTTCGCGCAGCAGGAAGTCGGCGTCCTCCCGGGTGTAGATGTCGTTGGTGACCACGGCGATGGACATCTCGGCGCGCAGCGTTCGGCACAGGGCGGCGACGGTGGCGGTCTTGCCGGAGCCGACCGGCCCGCCCAGGCCGATCCGCAGGGCGCGCCTCGTGCCGTCGGGGTGCTCGGAGGCGGCGGCCGTGCAGGTGTGGCGGTGGGGGAACTTCTCGTCGAGATCGTGACCGAGGTGCATACGTACTCCTTGTGTGATGTCTCGTTGTCCCGTTGTGGATGGTCAGGACGCGAACAGACGTACCGGCCAGGCGGCGTGCTGCTGTGCGCTGATGTCCAGCAGTGGTGCGGAGGCGGCGGGCAGGGCGCCGGCCCCGTCTTGAGGGATGCGCTGGGCGGCCTGGGTGGCTGCTGTGGCGACCTGGTCCAGCTCCGGTGCCAGGCGGGCCAGGACGACGGTGGCATCGAACGGGTCGAGGCTCAGGAGTCTGACCGTTGCGGTGGCCGGCCCGCTGACGGATTCGTACGCCGCGGCGTACGCGGCGTCCAGTGGGGACAGCCCGGCCGACCGGGCGGCCAAGCCCAGGACCACGGGCTGGTGAGCGCCTTGGGGGCGTGCCGCGGCCAGGTGGTCCAGCTCGGCCGACGGCCAGGTGGCGCGGGCCGCGCGCATCATCTGCCGCCCGAGTTTGCGGGCGGTGGTCCGGAGGGCCTGCACCGGGGCGCGGGCGTCTGCGGCCTCGTCCAGTGCCAGTGGATCGTGGCCGGCCGCGGCTGCGGCGGCCAGCGCCGCCGCGACCAGGCCCGCGGTGTGCAGCCTTCCCCGGCAGAAGCCCTCCAGCGAGTCCGCGTCCTTGATGCGGCCCGCGGCCACAGCTGGTTCGGTGCCGCCGGAGTGAGCGTGCCCTCCGGCGGGGAACCGGCCGTCGGCCAGGACGAACAACGCGGCACGGTTCATAGGATGCAGGCCAGCTTTCTTCATCTCTTCCTCTGCCTTAGGGCTGTCCCGCAATTCCTGGCGGGACAGCCCTTTGCCTTCTGGGTCACTGGGGGCGCTGTGGCAAGGGCTCAGAAGAGGAAGTACCGCTGGGCCATGGGCAGCTCGGAGACGTAGGCGCGGTCGACGATCTGGTCGTCGACGAAGGTCGTCACGTCCGTGACCTTGGCCCCGCCGATGACGACCTCGTAGGTGTCGGGGTCGATACGGACGTCTGGGGTGGCGCTGTTCTCCTTCATGTCGGCCTTCTGGACGGAACGCGTGTCCTTGATGGCCTTGAACCGCTTGTTCAGCTTGCGCCCTTCGGCCAGGCCCTTCTTGATGGCCCGCTCAGTGACGAAGTTGTACGAGAGGGAGCCTGGCGCCTGGCCGGTGGCCCCCCACATGGGGCGCGGCAGGAGCGGCTGTGGGGTGGGGATGGACGCGTTGGCGTCACCCACCTGTGCGTAGGCGATCTGCCCGCCCTTGATGACCAGGTGCGGCTTGACGCCGAAGAACTTCGGTTCCCACAGCACGAGGTCGGCCAGCTTGCCGGTCTCCACCGATCCGACGACGGCACCGATCCCCTGGGCGAGGGCCGGGTTGATGGTGTACTTCGCGACGTACCGGCGGGCACGCCTGTTGTCGGCCAAGAGCGGCTCGGCCTCCGGCGTCGTGTCCACCGGCGTTCCGCCCTTGGCCTTCTTGCCCTTCGGCGCGCTCTCCGGCCTGTCCTCCTCCAGGAAACCGCGGCGCGTCTTCATGACGTGCGCGGTCTGCCAGGTACGCATGATCATCTCACCGATGCGTCCCATGGCCTGGGCATCCGAGGACATGATCGAGATGGCGCCGAGGTCGTGGAGGATGTCCTCGGCGGCCATCGTGGAGGGCCGGATCCGGGAGTCCGCGAACGCCAGGTCCTCAGGGACAGCGGGGTTGAGATGATGGCAGACCATCACCATGTCGAAGTGCTCCTTGACCGTGTTGACGGTCAGCGGCCGGGTGGGGTTCGTGGAGGCGGGCAGTACGTTCGGCTCGCTCACCATCTTGATCATGTCGGGAGCGTGGCCGCCTCCGGCGCCCTCCACGTGGAAGATGTGAATGGGGCGGCCCTTGATGGCTTTGATGGTGTCCTGGACGAAGCCGGCCTCGTTCAGCGAGTCGGCGTGCAGGGCGAGCTGGACACCGGTCTTCTCGCAAACCTCGAGGCAGGCGTTGATGACGGCCGGGGTGGCACCCCAGTCCTCATGGACCTTGAGTCCGATGACACCGGCTTCCACCTGGTCGAACATGGACTCCTTGGACATGGTGGCGCCCTTGCCGAGCAGCCCGATGTTGACCGGGAAGCCGTCCAGCGCCTCAAACATCCGGTCGATATGCCAAGAACCCGGCGTGACGGTGGTGGCCTTGCTGCCTTCCGCCGGACCCGTTCCGCCCCCGATGAGGGTGGTTACCCCAGCGGCCAGCGCCTCATCGATCTGACTGGGACAGACGAAGTGGACGTGCGTGTCGATCCCGCCGGCGGTCAGGATCCGGCCGTTGCCGGCGATGACCTCGGTATCGGGACCGATGACGAAGTCGGTGGGCTTCGGACCGACGCCGTTGTGACTGACCGGATCCTTGTGCAGCGGGTTCATGGTCTCGGGGTTGTACGCCTTGCCGAGTGCGACGATGTGACCGTCACGGATGGCGACATCGGCTTTCACCACGCCCCAGTGGTCCAGCACGACGGCGCCGGTGATGACGGTGTCGGGAGGCAGAACGACGCTTCCGTCGGCAGCGGTGGCGTTCCTGCCTCTGCCGGGGTCGCGCGGGGCGATGGACTGCCCCATCGACTCCCGGATCACCTTGCCACCGCCGAAGACCATCTCGTTGCCACTGCGTCCGGGACCGCCCGACCAGTCGTCCTCGATCTTGATCTGCAGCGCCGTGTCGGCGAGCCGGATCCGGTCGCGGACCGTCGGACCGAACCGGTCCGCGTAATCGGCACGAGGGAGCGGGGCGTGGGGTGCCGGCTTCGTCTGGCAGCAGGAACAGTCAGGGCAATCGGTCATGGAATTCACACCTGCTCCTTGCCGGACGGCCCTTTGATGTTGTCGAGGGAGCCCTTGGTCTTCTCGGGCAGGCCCCTGACCTTGCCGCGCAGACCGTGGACCACGCGCTCACCTTCGATGGGCACGAGTTCGACCTCTTCGGTGATTCCGGGCTCGAAACGTACGGAGCTGCCGGCAGGGACGTTCAGGCGTCTGCCCCACGCCTTCATGCGGGGGAACTTCAGTCCGTCGTTGGCCTCGGCGAAGTGATAGTGGGAACCGACCTGCACAGGACGGTCGGTCGGATTCTCGACCGTCAGCTTCGTCACCTGGCCCTCCTGCCGGTTACGTTCGTTGAAGACCACCACCTCGTCCCCCTCGCGCGTGGAGAAGTCCACCTTCCCCGGCCAGACCATCGGCTCCTCGTCCTTGCCCACTTCGGAGAACGGACTGTGGATGGTGACCAACTTCGTGCCGTCAGGGAACGTGGCCTCCACCTGCACGTTCTCGATCATCTCCGGGACACCCTCCATCACCTCCTCCCGGGACAACACCTTCCGCCCCGAAGACATCAGGTCGGCGACGGTCCTGCCGTCCCGGGCCCCTTCCAGCACATGTGCACTCAACAGCGCCATGCTCTCCGGATAGTTGAGCCGCACCCCCCGGGCCCGCCGCCTCTCGGCGACATCCGCCGCCACGTGCAACATCAAGCGTTCCTGCTCATGCGGAGTCAGGTGCACAGCCACTTCCCTGCGTTCGCTCATGCTCAGGACGTCTGTCCTGGGCCTCACGAGCTCGGACCTGCTCCACGCAGCAGTCGGCAGCCAAGGCAAGGTCTCTGGCCCTCGCCCCGGCCTCCAGCGCAGCAGACCGCCCCTCTGGGCAGTGCAGGCCGAACCCGAAGTAGTGCAGCCATCTTGATCACGCCGACGGGCCGAGTATGGGTTCTTCGTCCGGTCGGCACCCAGATGAGTGATTGTGTGCAGTACGCCCGGAGGAAATGGTGTAGAGGCTGTCATAGCAGTGGTCGACACGCGGGCTGAAGGGCAGTTCTCCGGATGCCAGGTGACGGGCCGGGCCCGCCCCCGCTCAGGCGGGGGCGGGCCCGGTGTGATGGACCTACTGACGTCGGCCTGTGTCGTTGATCTTCTTGCCGTCAGCGCGGGTGTCGGCCTCCCTGCCCCCTCGCGTGTGCGAGTCCCGGTCGGCATGCCTGTCCGGGCTCTGTGGCTACGGCGGAGAGCTCAATGGCGACGTCGTAAAGGCCCGGGCTTGCCGTGACCGGTGTCCGCGGGTCCTCGCGGGCGGCTCGCGTGCGTGTCGGTGTGATCGGCTGCCAGGTCCCACCGAGCGGAACGCCTCGACGCACAGCTTGACGGCCTGCGGGTCCTCGGTGTGGTCGGGCTCCAGGGCCTCGCCGTCACCGGAGAAGATGTCCCACCGCACGATCCGGTCGCCTATGAGCCAGAAGTCGTTGGCCGGTAAGGCGAGGGGGGAGGCGCGGTGGCAGGAAAGCCGGCGGATCTGTTCGCCGACGCGGAGGCTGGCCTCGGTGATGGCGTGTTCGAAGCGGATGCAGCCGGTGACGGACTCGGACACGATCCGGACCCGGCGGGCCTTCAGCACGGAGCTCGAGGTGTTCCGGCCCTACGCACTACGCAGCTCGGGCATTGCCCGGCCCGTCCTTCGCGCTCCGCCGTCCGCGGCCACAGCCGTCCGCCTTCGAGTGTTCGCGTGACCTTCGCCCCTCACCGAGCGGGGTCCTGAGGGACCGCCTTCCAACGGTCGTCGGCGAACATGTTCCCGCTGCGGTGGCCGCTTCCTTGTCGCTGGCCTCAGACGAGGCGCGACTGCTGCCGCAGCGGGCTGCTTGCCTGGTGCAGGCTCCTGAGTGCCTGTCCGTAGGAGGCGAGGAGCGAGGTCTGAAGGTAGGCCACGTCCAGCTCGTCGCAGTAACGGTGCACGAGGAGCTGTGCCTTGCGCAGATTCGGCGAGGGCATGCTCGGGAACAGGTGGTGCTCAATCTGGTAGTTCAGCCCGCCCAGCGCCACGTCCGTGAACCAGTTTCCGCGCACGTTGCGGGAAGTGAGGACCTGACGGCGCAGGAAGTCGGGCCGGTCGCCGCCGGTGAGCGTCGGCATGCCCTTGTGGTTCGGGGCGAAGATGGCTCCGAGGTAGACCCCGAACAGGCACTGGTGCACGACGAGGAACACCACGGCCTTCCCCGGGGACACCACGAGGAACAGCGCGCCGAGATACAGGACGAAGTGAGCGACGAGAAGAGTTCCCTCTGTCCGGCGCTGTTTCAGCGTACGGTCTGCCAACGCCCGCACTCCCGCGACGTGCAGGTTGAAGCCCTCCAGCGTCAGCAGCGGAAAGAACAGGTACGCCTGCACCTTCCCAAGCAGGCGAGGGAGACCGGTGGCCTTGCGGGCTTGAGCCTGACTCCAGACCAGGATGTCGGGCGCCACGTCCGGATCGAGCTCTTCGTGGTTGGGGTTCGCGTGGTGGCGGGAGTGCTTGTCCTGCCACCAGCCGTACCCCATGCCGATCCCCATGTTGGCGGCGAGCCGCCCGATCAGTGCGCTCGAACGGCTGCGCCGGAACACCTGCCGGTGACCGACATCGTGCGCGACGAGCGCGACCTGCCCGAAGACCGCAGCGAGGAACACAGCGGTGAGCAGCGTCCACCAGCTGTCGCCGACCGCCACGAAGGCCAGCCAGCCCACCGCGTAGGCCGCGGTCACCAGTGCCATGCGCACGCCGTAGTAGAAGGGGCGACGCCGCATCAGTCCAGCGTCCTTGATCTGCTTGGAGAGCCGCGAGAAGTCACTGCCTGCCCGGCGTTCCCGAATCGGTGCGGTGTCACTCGCGCGTTGGGTCGTGTCTGTGGTCATCGTCGGTCCTGTCGTTCGCGAACAGAGCGGAGACAGGCGGTCGTCGAAGGACTACGGGTGATCGGCATGATGCCTCAATCTCCGGCGCCGGCCCGCACGCGGACGACGTCACAACAGCACGTCGCACACGGAATCGGGGCGGGGCGGTAGGGGTATTTGATCTGTCACATCGCCGTGGGGAGGTGTCCGACAGATTCGTTGCACACGGTGCTGGCACAGCACTGGGATTCAGCGCGCGTCACGAACTCGGCGCGGACACCAGTACCTCTCCCCAAGATCCGGGAAGAACAGCCATGCGCCGGGGCATCCTGACTTCAGGGTACACAAGCCGGTGTAGGGGTCAGGTGTGGCCGGATCTCGACCACGCCTCTGCCCACGCACGATCCACGTCCGTGCCGAAGCCGCCCCTGTGTGCGATGGCGAGCGACCGGCTCAGGGTCTTGACCTATGTCCCGGCCCTCCTCAGCTGCGCTCACGGCCAGGCGGTGCTGCCGGTCGTCGAGCGGTTCCACCAGCCCCCGTTATGTTTTTCGCGGTCCTGCAAGAGGGCCGCTGGCCTCCGGGCCCGGCATGACTGTGCCCCCCTGTCGAAGGCATGATCTGGGGGGTGTCACCGGCCGTCGGAGACGCTGATGAGAGGTCCGGACACCGTCCGGTCCGGCGCAGTGCCGGGCAGTTCGCGGGCGGCAGGTCTGCATGACGTGGATGCGCGCGTACGACACCGATGCCGAGGCCGGCACCGTGAACACCCCTTGGGGAGAGGGAGGGCAACGATGCTCCGGATGTCCCGCTTACCGTTCCTCCTCGCGGGGTCGGCTCCTTGACACCGCGGCGCCTTTTTGGCCTTTCCGGCCCTCGGTCATAGTCGGCGCCATGGACTATGACGTAGTGGTGGCCGGAGGCGGCCCGGTCGGACTGATGCTGGCCTGCGAGCTCCGGCTCGGAGGCGCGCGGGTCGCCGTCTTGGAGCGCCTCACCGAAGTGGACCCGACGATCAAGGGCGGGGCGATCACCACGCCCAGCGCCGAGGCGCTCTACCGCCGGGGCATGCTGCCCGCGCTGGCCGAGCTGCAGCGGCAGGCGATGGACCGCTTCCAGGCATTCATGCGCGAGCGGAACGGCGGAGACTGGGCCGCGGGCCAAGGGCTCGGGTTCGTCGGGCACTTCGCCGGAATCATGCTGCGCGCCGACCTGGTCGACCGTGCGGAGCCGGGCCTCGGCGACACCGGACCCGCCGCCGAGATCGCTTTCGTGGCGCAGCAGGACATCGAGCGGTTGCTCGGCGGGCGGGCCGGCGAGCTCGGCGTCGACGTGCGCCGAGGAGTGGAGCTGACCGGCTTCGACGCGGACGACGCGGCCGTCACGGTGCGGACCAGCCACGGGGACGTACGCGCCGGCTGGCTCGTGGGTTGCGACGGCGGCCGCAGCACGGTCCGCAAGCTCGCGGGGTTCGCGTTCCCCGGCACGGATCCGGAGATCACCTGCCACCAGGCGGTCGTGGAGATGACCGGCGCTGAGGACCTGACGGTCGGCTGGGCCGCCACGGCCACCGGGGTCTACGCCCACGGGCCGATGCCGGGCCGCATCGTCACCGTGGAGTTCGACGGCCCGCCGGCCGACCGCTACGCGCCGGTCACCGCCGAGGACCTCCAGGCGAGGCTGCGCCGCGTCTCCGGCGTGGACGTCACGATCACCGGGGTGCGGACCGCGACCCGCTTCACCGACCACGCCCGCCAGGTCACCGAGTACCGCAAAGGCCGAGTGCTGCTGGCGGGTGACGCGGCGCACGTGCACTCCGCGTTCGGCAGCCAAGGGCTGAGCCTGGGTATCGGGGACGCGATGAACCTCGGCTGGAAGCTCGCCGCGGTGATCGGCGGCCGGGCACCGGAAGGACTGCTGGACACCTATACCGCCGAACGGCACCCGGTCGGTGCGAGGATCCTTGAATGGACCCGTTCCCAGGTCGCGGCCATGCGCCCGGACCCGCAGTCCCGGGCCCTGCGCGAGATCGTCAGCGACCTGGCGGAAACGGTCACGGGCACCACGTACCTCACCGCCCGGCTCAACAGCGCCGGGGTGCGCTACGAGCTGCCGGGCGAGCACCCGCTGACCGGCCGCAGCGCCCCGGACCTCGAGCTCGCCGACGGTAGCCGCCTCGCGGACCACCTCCACGGCGGCCGGGCGCTCCTGCTCGACCTCACCGACGACCCGGAGCTCCGGAACCTCACCGCGGGGTATGCCGACCGCGTCGACACCCTGACGGCCGGCTGTCCGTCCCGTCCGGAACTAGCGGCGGTCCTCGTCCGTCCGGACGGCTTCACCGCCTGGGCGGCCGACACGGGGGCGCAGGCGCCGACGGCCGGGCCCGCGGAGGTGCTGGAGGAGTGGTTCGGAGTGCCAGAGGGTGCGGTGACGCCGGACTGACCCGCCGCTTCGCCGACTGGCTCGCACCACAAGCCGGGTCCACCCACGGCCGCCGCACCTACCCGGTGTGGCGGCAACCCGCACCCCAGTCCCGGCCCAGCAGCAGCCCGGAGCTCTCACCGGCCGTCACGCATAACCGCCACGACCTCCGCCGGTGTTACGGCTCCCGGCACCCTGCGAGCCGGTGACCAGTGCAGACGTCTCCGCCGAGAGAACCCCGGCGGAGAAGGTCACCGCGGCATCCGTATACCGCGTGTTGAACAAGTGGACGTCGTGGGAGTCCTCACTCGTACGCGTGCACGCGCGCCGTGGACCCGGCGATTCACCGGAGCGCGGCGGTGATGACGAACCGGTGGACACCGGCCGCCGCCCACTGGGCACCGGACCGGCCCGCAGCGGCCCAACGTCTCCGGAGGGCACCGGATCACAGCTGGAACCGGCGCCGCGTACCGGGCTCGCCACCGAACACCTTGTCTTCGTCCAGGCCGCCGCCGCACCACCGGTCTGGACGAACAGACGAACAGACGAACAGACGGACAGACGGACAGACGGACAGCCCCGGACCTTACGGATCAAGCCGTAGGGCGGCGGCGTGCGCGGAGGAGGTGAACGCCCTTCACGGAGTAGACGGCGGCCATGAGCGCGAAGCCGACGAGGGAGAGCCAGATCCACACTTCCCTTACCGCGAGATGCAGCAACAGGCCACCGATGAGCAGCAGGCTCGCGACGGTATCCAGCAGGTCCAGACGTGCTTGGGCACGCACCGTGGGGTCGGGCCCGCGCAACCGGCGGACACCGGGAACAAGGGCGAGGGCCTGCAGAACAGCCAGAGCGAGAGCGATCCAGACCAACCAGTCAGGTATGTCCACGGCGCGCACTGTAGCGCTTGGGCCGGGCTGCTTCGCAGGGCGCCCCGCCGGCTTGGTCCGGCGGTCGGCCAGGGGACATTGTTCACGACCGGCCGCATCAGAATCCTTATACCTGAGACAGCATCACCTGCCCGAGGCAAAGCCCTACGCCAGCGATGTCCCACCCGAATCCCTCGCCCTACGACA
The DNA here is from genome assembly GCF_043088245.1 of Streptomyces sp. NPDC014623. Classification (NCBI taxonomy): domain Bacteria; kingdom Bacillati; phylum Actinomycetota; class Actinomycetes; order Kitasatosporales; family Streptomycetaceae; genus Streptomyces; species Streptomyces sp. NPDC014623. Next base: position 89,163 of record NZ_JBIBZU010000024.1, read on the forward strand.
GTGACGACCCCACCACTGACATCCCACTGACCAGCGCTGGAGGACCACAGGCCCGGACCGGCACCACTGACTCCCACCACCACCGGCACCAAACCGAGGGATTGCACGTGCCTGTGCCCTGGCCTGCGGTTTCCGCCCGCATTCCGCCTCCTCCATCAGGGCGGCCCGGAGATACTCCTGCGGGGCCGTCGACTTCCCGGCGCGGTAGCGCTCCACCGCGCGGCGTAAGACGCCCAGGCGCTCCGCCACGGTCTTGGTCGACCCCTCGGCCCGCGTGAGAAGGAATTTCACCTGTGCCTTTGCGGATTTCGGCGCGGGCCGGGTGAAGACCTTCCGCTCCGCCGCGCGAGGGCCTCCAGGACCTTGCCGCGGTGCGGGGCCGGCTGGCTGGCTGCTGCTCGTGATCGCTCATTCCACCTATGAGGTCGGCGGACCCTTGCGGAGAGCGGCCGGCCGTCCGGGCCGGTGGCTACGGCGGTTGCGGGTGTCCGTCCGTACGGTGGAAGGCATGACGATGTCCTCCGCCCCGCGCCGGTGCCCATACGGGTGCTGCCGCCCGGGGACCAGGAGGTCGTCGCCCCCCTGTGATCCCGGTGACAGACGCACGACCACTGGCGGTACGAAGCCGGGCCCCCCGCCTACCGCAACGGCCCCGGAGACGCGGTGGAGCCTGCCGAGTACCTGCAACTGTCCTTACCCCTCCAGGATGCGCTGGGGCCGTGCTGCGCACCCTGCCGCAGTTTCGACAAGGGGAGTTGCGGATCTGTCGTGGTGAGTGGCCGTGCCCGCCCCTGACCTGCCGTGGTGAGTCGACAGCCGGGAAACCCACCACGACCCGGAGGTCTGCTTTCCGCAGCCGTGCGCACTCACCACGGCAGGTCAGCGGGCAGCCGGTCAGCCGGCGTCGACGGCCTGGACCTCGTGGACGTCGACGCCAGGACCCGTCATCAGGTGGTCCAGGCACGAGGACGGGTCAGTTCTTCCCATTCGGGGCGGAGCAGTGAGAACACGGCGAGGTCGTGGCGGCTGCCGCGGTGGAGGCAGGCGGCGCGGCTGATCCCTTCCTGGGTGAAGCCGGATCTGGCGAGGACGGCGAGTGCGGGGGCGTTGTCGGTGTGGGTTTCCGCCGTGAGCCGGTACATCGGGAGTTCGCCGAAGGCCAGGTCCACCACAGCGTCGAGGGCGGCGGAGCCGTGGCCGTGCCGGCGGTGCTGAGCAGCGAGCATCAACTCGATCCGGGCCGTGCCGTCGACGATGTTCTGGCCGGTCAGCGCAATATGACCGACAGGGGTGCTGTCAGGAAGAAGGATGAGGAAGTCGTCGCGGTCGTCGTCCTCGACGTCGCGCTCGATGCGCTCGCGCATAGCGGTGAGTGAGCGTGGCCATATGCCCATGTGGTGGGCAACTGTGGGGTCGGACCGCCAGCCGTGCATGAGCTCGGCGTCGTCTGTGTCCAGTGCCGCAAGACCGACGGACCTGGCCCGCCAGGAGAACTCCCTCTCAGCCTCTGCGTCATGTTCGCCGCCTGTAACCCTGATGTCTTCGCTCATAGGCGGATGCTATGAGCGCCTCCAAGCCGGGACCACCAAGTTTCTCCACTCAGCAGCACGTGGTTGCGAGCAGCCGTCTCCATGACAGCCGGCCCACCCGATGCCGACCGGGCAGCAGCAGCCACCTGGTCACCTCATGACAGCAGACCGACCCGCATACGCACCCCGCTGTCAGGCAGCCAGCACTCCGCGCTGCTGACGCCCGCCTGCTGTCACGAGCCCACCCACTCACACGCGCTACGGGATGTGCGCCCGGCCTGTCCTGGATCGGCGCACCGGCGAGCGGGACGGCAGGACCCGCACGGGCAGTCCTGCTCCTTCCGCAGGGTGCCAGATACCCGGCGGCCAGCATCCTCACCTTGTCGGGAGAAGCCCTACGTATGTGCGCAGCTCTACCTGAGTGGCCGGAAGTCCGTAGGCGGTGAGGGTTTCGCCGATGCTCGCCGCGGTGTTCCACCACCCTTCGGAGAGGGCGGAGAGGGCGCACAGCGGCTGTTGCCGGGGGCGATGGAGACTCGCGCACGGGGACTGGGCAGGGGGGCGGGAAACAGGGCCGGCAGGACGGCCTTCGCCTTGAACAGCGTCTGCGAGGGGCCGATGGACGGCAGGCAGGCGGCGACGGCGGCGCGCGAGGCCGCGGAAGGAGGAAGGGCGATCAGGATGTCGGCGCTGAGGCCGCGGAAGTCGCCGTCGTCGTAATCGGTCACGAGTACAGGCGCAGGGGCTGCAGCCGCGGCAGCGAATTCTGCAACAGCCCGCTCGAGAAGCGAGTGGTCGGCAGCGTCGGCGCTTCGTGCGCTCTGGGCGATCGCCGTGGCAGCCGCCCAGCGTACGAGGGCGTCCTCGGCATCCGGCTCGGTGGCGAGAGCAGGTGCAAGAGCGGGCGTGCCGAGGATGCCGGCCGCCATGAGTGAGGTGGCCTCGGCGACGCCGTCGTGTTCGCGCGCAGCAAGGTCCGGCAGGAGAGGCACGGAGATATCCGCCGGTTCGGGAAACCAGGCCAGCAGATAGGCGGCGCGGGTCCGGACTCGCAGGTTTTCCTCATTCAAGAGGCCCAACAGAGCGGAAAGCTCGGCAAGGGCGGCGTCGTACGAACGCATCGACGAGTCCTGGGCATCGACCGGGTCGCCGGCCGCCATCCAGTCCCGGGTCTCTCGCGGATCGCGGCGACGCTGCTCGTCCCGCTCGGTGGCCAGTGCTTCGTCGTAGTCCGGAGAAAGCTTGCCGCAGGAGTGCTCGGCGGCTTCCGCCCCGCCAGGCGGCGATGTCGGTCCCGTCGATGACCTCGCGCTCCTCATCCCGGAGTTGGCCGCGAGGCCGGTCAGACGGCGCACCGTGTCCTCACGCGCCGGGTCCGGGCCGACGCGTGCGATCCGGGCAAGGACGGCACCGCGTACGGGGGCGCCTGACAGCGGTTGCCCTGATGCGCGAGGTGATCGAACAGACCGGTGACGGCCTGCCGTCCCCCTCCACCATGGTCGACCCCGGAGACCGTCTCACCCGGTCAGCCGGCGTGACAGTGCCTCACGGCAGGTTGAGGGTTACCAGGGGATGACGCCATCGTCCTCGAAGAACGAGCCGGTGGGGCCTCCGTCGGGCAGTGAGGCGAGCCGGATCGCCGTGGCTGCGCCTTGCTCGGGAGTACGGGGTCCGTGGAAGCCGGTGAAGTCGGTCGCGACCAGGCCCGGGCAGACGGCGTTGATCAGGATGCCCGTGTCGGCGAACTGCCGGGCGTACTGCACGGTCACGGCGTTGAGAAACGACTTCGAGGGCGCGTAGGCCGCCATGACGGGGCCTGTCTCGATGTCCGGGTCGACCTGCCGGGTCAGGGAGGCGACGGCACTGGAGACATTGACGATGCGTGGCGACGTCGAGCGCTGCAGCAGCGGCAGCATCGCGTTGGTCACCCGGATGACGCCGATGACGTTGGTCTCCACGACCCTGCGGACCACGTCGAGGTCGAGCGTGGTTGGGTCCTGCGCCCACCCCGGCCCCGTCTCTCCTGAGATGCCGGCGTTGTTGACCAGGACGTCCAGGCGCCCGGCCTGCCGTTCGATCAGTTCCGTGGCATCGCTGACGCTCTGGGCGCCGGTCACGTCCAGCGGCACCGCGAACGCGTCCGCCCCGGCGGCACGCAGCTTCTCGACGGCGGACTCGCGCCGTGCCTCGTCGCGGGCTCCCACGCCCACGCGGTAGCCGAGGGCGCCCAGCCCGGTCGCGATTTCGTACCCGATTCCCTTGTTCGCGCCGGTCACCAGCGCGATCTTCGTTTCGCTCATGCCGTTGATGTTCGCTCGCGGACAAGCGGTGCATCCAACACCGATACGGTGCCCTGCCATACCCGGTAGGTATCACCGAGGTATGTTGTGGCCATGGATACCTTGGAGACCCGCGAGTTGAGATACTTCCTGGCCGTCGCCGAGGAACTGCACTTCGGCCGCGCCGCCGAGCGCCTCGGCATGACACAGCCGCCGCTGTCCCGGGCGATCCAGCAGCTCGAGCGGCGCCTCGGCGTCTCCCTGCTGATACGCAACCGCCGTGGTGTTGCCCTGACCGGTGCCGGAGAGGTGCTGCTGCACGAGGGCCGCGCAGCCCTCGACGCGACCACCGCCGCCGCTCGCCGCACTCGTCGCGCCGGTGGTGCCGACAGTCCGGGCGGCCCCCGCAACCGCCTGGTGCTGGCAGTGAAGGCCGCCGCGTCTCACGAGCTGCTGCAGAAACTCCTCGACGCCTACGCGGCCGAACCCGACGCCGCCGAGATCGAGGTGCTGCCGAGCGGCATGTGTGAGCAGGCAGAGCTGCTGCGCGATGGCCGCGCTGACGTGGCGCTCATGCACGCGCCGTTCAACTCCCTCGCCGGGTTCGACAGCGAGGAACTGCTGACCGAGGGGCAGATCGCCATCCTGCCCGCCGGGCACCCCCTCGCCGCGCACAAGACGTTGTCCCTGGCCGACGTCAGCGACATCCCCGGTCTTCCGCTCGCCCGCTGGTCCCGCCACGGCACTTACCCACCCGGCCCGGGCCCGGAGATCCACGACCAGACGCAGTTGGCCCAGCTAATCGCCCTCGGACGCACAGTGGCCGTTTTCCCCGACTCCGCCCGCGCCTGGCTATGGGCCGAGCACACCGCCGTCCCCCTGACCGACGCAACTCCTGTGGTCACCCACATCGCCTGGCCCGCGCACAGCCGCTCCCTCGCCCTCGCCGGGCTGATCCGCACGGCCACACAGCTATGACCAGGGTGGTCGGGGCTACTGACGGGCTACGGAGAACCGATCGTCAAAGGTGACGCCGAAGGCGTTCAGGGCGGTCTTCCAGCGCAGGGCCCAGCGGGTCCGCCCCTTGCCGGTGGGGTCCAGGGACATGATCGGTTTGCAGACGCATTTCAGGGCGGCGGTCTCTCCGGCCCCACGTGCCGGCGACCACGGCGAACCGTTCGAGCGAGGCTTCCTCGGTCGGCACCGTGCAGACGGGCCTGAGGATCTCGGCGATCTCGTCCCGGTCCTGGCGGGCGGCACAGCGGAAGAAGTTCCGCAGCAGGTGGACGACTCAGGTCTGCACGATCGGTCATCGGTCATCGGCGCAGCCTCCATGATCAGGAGTTGCACCGAACGGTTTACGGTCCCTCGTCCGGTGCGCGGCCGGTGTGCCGACGACGGTAGGACTGGGCGAGGTGCCGCTGCAGCCGGTCATGGCGGAACTGATAGACGGCACCGGCTTGGCGCAGCACACCTCGTTGGTAGGCGTCTTCCAGGAAGGCGACCGTGTCCCAGGGCAGTTTGCGGGTCATCGGCAGCCAGACCCGGGACAGGGTCAGCCACTGTCCCCACGCGGTGAACGCGAGCACGTAGGACGTCGCCCCGCCCAGCCCCCCGGTCGCCCCGAGGAGAACAGCTTCCTGCAGCGGCCAGCGCAGTGTTCCCAGCAGTCCCTGGAACAGGTAGACCATGGCGTACCCGCACAGGACTGCTCCGAGACCGAGTGCCGGAACGAGCACGAGGAGCTGTCGGCCCGCCGTCGTACGGTTGACGGAAAGCAGCCGGATCGGCGTGGCGGCGGCGGTGATGTCCATGGGCGCTTCGAACGCCGCCAGGAGCCCGAAGACCAGCCCGGCCGTCAGGCCGATGATCAGCCCGTAGAGCAGCGTGTTGATGAGCACGATCTTCATCAGTTCCGTGTGCGACAGGGTGAGCTCGCTGTTCAGCACACTCACCAGGGCGACCGCCCAGGAGTACCCGATTCCCAGCACCGAGCCCCCCAGCAGCATGAACCCGAAGCGGGTGAAGAACGTGCGGAGGGGTCTCCGTCCGGCCCGACGGTCCGCGGCGGACAGCCTGAGCCGCACCCGGGACGGAACGGTGGCGGTTCGCCCGGACACGGCCAGCGCAAAGTACGTGACGCCGAAGGCGGTACCGGAGAACGCCCCGACCAGCACCCCGTACAGCAAGGACGGCCCCAGCCCCGCCGGCTCGGCGTGCCCGGAGGCGATGGCAAGCAGTTGCACGAGCCAGGTGGCCATGGCCATGCACAGCGCGGAGACCAGCACGGTGTGCAGGACGCGTGTGGAGACCCGCAGGTTCTGGCCGAGCCGCCACCAGGCGAGGTCCTGCTGGTCGTGCGCGCCCTGGGTCAGACTGTGCGCCAGATAGCCGAGCCAGCGCCGGGCCTGGTCCGGGTCCCGGTTTCGCTGCCCGCGGCCGGCGTCGGCCCGTTCGGGAGCGCGGCGCCGGTAGACCGTGGGTACGAAGCCTGCCAGCAGGTGTTCCTCAAGGTGGCTCGCGGTGGGAAAGCGTGCGGTGTCGAGCAGCTCCGCCGGGTCCTTTCCGGGTGCTTCGCTGTACATCGTCCGCACCAGGATGACCATCAAGGGGGTGCGCAGCACCTTGGCGAGCTGGGTGCTCGCCGGCGCGTCACGGACCCGCAGCCGCTCCAGGACGGCATCCCACACGCCCGCGCCACCGCCCTCGCCGCCGTGGGCGACGAGCCGGTCGGTCCGGGGGAGGTAAGCGGCGAGGTCCTCGACCGTGAGGTCGGTGAGTTCGATGCCGGCGGCCCACACCAACGGTGCGTGCACCGCGCGGACCGCACGAGCGTACTCGTCCCGGCGGCTGGTCAGGACCAGCGGAAGTGAGGTTGCGTTGAGCGTTTCGAGTGCCGCTGCGCGCAGGGCTTCTGCGATCTCGTCGAACCCGTCCAGGACCGGCAGTATCAGGTCGGCGTCGACCAGCGCGGCGGCCAGCGTCGAGCCGCTGGGGACCCGGCGGCCCAGGTGCGGGTGATCCCGTAGGAGCCGGTCGACCAGGAGGTCGCGCAACGTGGTGGTGGTCGGGTCCCACGACCCGATGCTGAAGATCACCGGTACCCGGGCCGGAGCGGCGGGGGCCGCGAGGAGGCCAAGGGCGAACTTGACGGCCAGCACCGACTTTCCGGAGCCGGCCCGGCCGAGTACCACCAGTCTCCTTGAGGCGATGCTCCGGTAGGTCTCGACCACGCTCCGCAGGTCACCGCTCAGATTCAGGCCCTGAGGCGTGGCTCCCGGTTGCAGGCGCTGGATGTTCTCCGGGTGATCCATCAACTCGGCCGGAACCGGCTGCCATCGAACGGGGAGCGGAAAAGGATCGTGGACGCGGCGGTGTCCCTCCTCGCGCTGCCAGCGGCGCCTGACCTCACGGGCCAGCGAGGCAGCGGCGTCGGCGAGCCCGCCGGCCGGCGGATCGGCCGGTGCGGCCGGTGCCGGTTCTGGAGGTGCGGCCGGTGCGGCCGGTGCCGGTCGCGGCGGCTCGACGGCCGCTGCCTGCTGCGCCCTGTCCAGCGTGCCCGTCAGCTGCCGCCGTTCCTCCGTCCCGGCCTCGAGGGCGTCCGCCAGCAGGTGCAGTGTTCTCAGCCGGTGGTCGGTGGACCTGCCCGTCTCCAGCCTGCGAATGGTGCGCACACTCACCGTGGACCGCTCCGCCAACTGCTCCTGCGTGAGGCGGGTGCGCTTGCGCAACCGGCGTAGGAGCGCGCCTAGTTCGTCCGTCAATCCGGGCTCCCAGCTCACACGGGTACCGAAGGCCAGCTAGAGCGTAGCGTGACGACCGGTCACACATGGCCGGTCTCCTGGCCTGTTCCCTGAGCTGCGCGAACGCCACCGTTGTCGAGCCGGCGGCCTCGCCGGCCCCATCACGCAGAGGAGACACCAGGTTGAGCTCTCTGACGCCTCGCCGCCTTCGCGCCATCGGCGTACTGCTCGCGGCCTTGGTACCGACCGCACTCATCGGCCCCGCCGCCCGGGCGGACACACCGGTCATCCCCGACTTCACCGACGGCTTCGGCCTGACGGAGGCCGCCGATGCGACCGAGGTGCACTCCAGCACCGACTTCACGATCACCGTGACCACACCGCAGGTGTCCGGCCCGCACAAGATCCGCGTTTTCCTGCCTCGCGGATATGCCACCGACCCGGACAAGCGGTGGCCCGTCACGTACTTCCTGCACGGAGGCGGCGGCAGCGTGAACGACGCGGTGGCCGCTCCCGCCCTGCGCTCCGACAAGATGATCACCGTCGTCCCGGACGGCGGCCTCAAAGGCTGGTACACCGACTGGCTGATGCAGAACACCGCGGTGGGAGCGGCCAGGTGGGAGACCTTCCATCTGGAGCAGGTCATCCCCTATGTCGACGCCAACCTGCGCACCGTTCCCGACCGTGCGCACCGGGCAGTCGTCGGCCTGTCCATGGGCGGCTCCGGCGCGCTGCACTACGCCCAGGCCCGGCCCGGCCTGTTCGGCCACACAGCTTCGCTGTCCGGCGGGATCGACTTCGCCAAGGCCGAGGTCCGCGCGGCGGTCCTGGCCACAGAGCTCAACCTCACGGGCGCCTGGTGCGCGGTGAGCAGTTCCTCCAGCCCGTCCGGCACCGGCAAGTGCACCGGCTACGGCCCGTACGTCGACAGCGACGCGGTCTTCGGCTCGCCGTACCCGTTTCTGGGTGCCGACCACCTTTGGAACGCCTACGATCCCGCCGCTCCGGCCAACCTGTCCAAGCTCCACGACACCGAGGTCACGCTCTACACCGGGGACCGGGGCCTGATCGACGCCCACACCGCGACTGCCGCCGCCACCGTCAAGGCACGTCTGGACCGGCTCGGCATCCCCAGCCGGCTCGTCGACTACGGCAACGGGGCATCGCTCTCCCCCGGTTGCGACGGTGGCCACACCTACGGCTGCTGGGCCCCCGCGTTCGCGGACTACGTCCCGCGCCTGGAAGCCGCCTTCGCGACAGCGGCGACGAACTGACGTCACAGTGACCTTTCTCCGAGGAGTGCACACCATGGTGATCAAACGGAACAGGACCAAACTCTCCCTCGTGGCCGGTGCCGTGTGCGCGATGCTGCTGACGCTGGCGGCCCCGGCGGCGCATGCCCGGACGGCCGAGGACGACCACACCGCCACACTCGCGGCGCTCAAGGCGTTCCAGGCGAGCGCGGGGCCGGGCGCCGCGATCCGCGCCGGGGACGCCGGCGAATCCTGGACGCTGTCGGCCGGCACGGGCACCGTCAACAGCGTCCGGCCCATCCAGCCGGACGAACACTTCCGCATCGGCAGCCAGACCAAGACCTTCACCGCGGCGGTGGTGCTGCAACTGGTCGACGAGGGCAAGGTCTCGCTGGACGCGGCCATCGCGAACTACCTGCCCGGTGTAGTCACCGGCAACGGCTACGACGGCACCCGCATCACCGTACGCCAGCTGCTCCAGCACACCAGCGGCCTCGCGGCGTACACCCCTCAGCTGGTCGTCGACAAGCCCGTATCCAACCCGGACGGTACGTACGACCTGGCCGAGTTGGTGCGCAAGGGGCTGAGCTACGCACCGGTCTCCGCACCCGGGGCCGGCTTCACGTACTCCAACACCAACTACCTGGTCCTCGGCATGCTCGTCGAGAAGGTGACGGGGCAGCCGGTGCACGAGACCGTCACCAGCCGCGTCATCGAACCGCTGGGCCTGAGCCGAACCTTCTTCCCCGCACCCGGCGACCGCGCCCTGCCCACCCCGGCCGTCAACGGCTATCACGGCGTACGCGCCGGGAGCTTCTACTTCTGGACGCCCGCCCTCACCTACGACCCGTCCCTTTTCAGCAGCGCGGGGGCGATGACCTCGACGCTGGAGGACCTCACCGCCTTCTATCAGGCGCTGGTCGCGGGCAGGGTCGTCTCGGCCGTGGGCCTGGCCGAGATGCAGAAGGTGCGAGAGGCCGGACCCGGTGTCAGCTTCGGCCTCGGCATCGGCAGGAAGGAGCTGTCCTGCGGCATCGTGGCCTGGGGCCACAGCGGCGGGGTGCCCGGCTACCTGTCGCAGACCATGGTCGCCGGGAACGGCCGGCACGCATCCGTCGTGACCAACGCACTGTTCCAGATCAACCCACCGGCCGACCAACTGCACGAACTCCTGGACACGGCTCTGTGCGAGGACGCGGCACAGCGCCCCTGATCCCCCGTCCCGCACAGAACGGCACGGGGCGGGGGCGGCCCGGCCGGGCCGCCCCCGCCCCTCCCCCCGGCTCCCGGTGCCAACCGGCCAGGTCCCGGCCCGCCCCTCCTACGGCTGGGCACTGCGCGGACAGCGCCCCACCACGGCCGCCCCCGGGCCGGACGTTCATGACGGCCCCACCGGCCGTCCCTCCGGCCCGCCCCCCGTGCCACGCCGAGGCAGGCGTGACACCACCCTCCACCCCTACCCACGGCATCAAGGAGCCGACATGGCATACCGCTACCGGTGCGGCGAGTGTGGTTTCTCCACACGGTGGACCACCGAGTCCGAGGCCGAGGATCTCTCGGCCGCCCACTATGCCGACCGCCACCCCCAACTCGTCCCGGGCGGCAGCGTCGAGATCAACCGGAAGAACCCCGAAACCGTCGGCTGCCTCCCGATGATCGGCATCGCACTCCTCCTGCTCCTGGTCATCGCCTCGTGCCAGCGGTAGGCGACGGGCCGCCGGCCCTACGAAGGACCGACCGATCGAAGGGAACGACATGACCTAGCCGACCCCCACGGAAGGCGCAAAGCCCGGGTCACCGCCGGCCACACCACCCCGGCCCGGTCATCTGCCGAGGCAGAGACGGGGAGCCGGGTTCCGCCGGCTCCAGGAGCCGACCAGCCGTCCAGGACTTGTGCTGCTGGGCGGCATTCCGACCCTCGTCCTGGCGCTGGTTGCCGGACTGCTGGCACTGGACGGGCATAACTCCGGATCCGACGAGCGGCAGGCCAGGACACAACGGAACCTGCAACCGTTCAGGGAAGCTGTCGAGTCCCTGGCCGATGCCCCTGGCCTGCGCTACAAGGACACCTCGACTCCCGGCATCACCGAGAACGACATCACCGTCACCGCCGGCGGCAGCCAGTTCGGCACCACGTCCTCCGGCCGGAGCGACAACGGCCGGGACCCGCTGCGCATCGGTGGCAAGAAGTTCACGCGGTGGCAGGTCGACCCCGCCCCCAGGAAGGACGTGGGGGCCGGCGAGAAGGCGCCGCCCAGCGAGTGGACCGTGGGGCTGGACGACGGCTCCGAGCCGATGGACGAGGCGCTGGCCCGCACCATCGCCCCGTCAGCGCTGGCGGCCGTGCTGGACAAGGCCCTGGCTGACCTGGAGAAGTCACCGCTGCCGACAGCGAACGGCTCGAAGGCGTCGGGCGCGTCCGGGCAGCGGCCGTTGAGCGTGAACGGAACGCCCGCATCGGGCATCGACACCTCGGCGGGCCGCCTGCTGGTGACGAAGGGGAAGCCGCACCGGGTGCTGCGGCTGGAGGCGTACGGCCTTCGCGATGGCCTCGCCGGCATGGGGGACCAGCTGGAGAACGGTGAAACGCCGGCAGCCCCCCGCACGGTGACCACCGGGCCCCTGGCGGCCGGTGGCGCCGAGGGCATGGACCTGTCCCCGGTCCTCGCCGACGCTGCCGACAAGATGTTCGGCACCCTGGCACAGCACTGCTTCCGTTCGGTGTCCAGGCCCTGGGTGCAGCACCGGCAGGTGGTACGGAGCCGGTCGAGGAAGGTGCGGACGTCCTTGGTGGTCAGCCGTGCGGCCTTCTTGGTGCCGGGGAGGAGGTGGACGAGCAGGTGCTGCTGCGCTCCCGGCAGGGAACAGACATGACGGCATCGTTTCCCGGGAGGGGTGTCTCAGCCCCGCAGGTGTCTCAGGCGGCGCAGCTTCCATGGGCGAGACGTGACGGGCGTCACGGCCACGTGCCGCAGCGGCCGCTCAGAGGTGGCCGTCCAGGAACCTCCGTACCTCGGCAAGGGTCATAGGCCCCGTGCCGTGCGCCACCACCTCTCCCTCCTTCAGCAGGACCCAGGACGGGGCACCGGTGATCCCGTATCGCTCGGTTGCGGCTGGACAACGCGTGATGTCGGCACGGACGACCGTCAGGCGGCTCGTGCAGTCGTCGACGATGCCACCCACGGCGAGGTCCATCACCCGGCAGGGCTCGATTGCCTTGGGCCATGTCCCGGTGAAGTACGCGAGGACCGGAACTCCGCTCATCCCGAGGATGAAGTCGAACTCCGCGTCCTCACGGGGCCGGTGAACCCACTTCGCCATGCGAGCTCCTGATCTCACGTCCGTTGTTCCATCCCCATCATCCCTCGCGCGGTGTACCCAGGCCGGCCCGGTCGGTTGGCCTGTCGGAAGGGAGGCACGGGGGGCCGTCGCAGAACCACGGTGGTCCCCCGCGCGAGCCGCCCGGCCCCGCCTCTGGTGACCCGGCCTGGCCGCCCCGCCGGTCACCCAGCTGCAGCCCGCCGCGCGCCCGTGGGTCAGCTCGTGCCGGAACAGCGCCCTCCACGACGAAATGAAAGCCGTTTTCCAGGGCGTAGCGGACCGGATCACCGACCAGATGCTCGATGAGTGCGTCGACGAGCGGACCGGTACGCATCGTCCACCGGCTCCAGTCGAGCCGTGTTCGCCACCGCGCTTCTCAGGGACAGCGCTCCCGACGGGCTTCCCGAGACCTTGTCCGGTCTTCGCATCAGCCCCCCGTCTCAGCTGGCCGATACCGCTCTTCCCCGGGCCGCATGAGCCATCTGGTGGCACCGGGAACGAGGAAGTACTCGTCAGCCGGCCCCAAGGCCGACCGCCAGCGTCAGTTCAAGGACCCGGTGTGGCGATGCGAGATCCGGAAACAGCTCCCGCAGCTGCGACATCCGGTACCGGACTGTCTGGGGATGAACGAACAACGCCGCCGCCACCTCCTCCCGCCTGCCCTGGTGCAGCAGCCACGCCCGCAACGTCTCCTCCAGCCGCCGCGCGGTCGCGACTGGCAAGGTCCGCAACGGTGCCAGGGCCCGGGTACGCAGGTCCGCGAACGCCTCCACGTCGGCGCTCAGCACCAGCTCAGGCAGGTGGTCCTCGGTGTCGCGAACATCAGAGGAGAGGGAGCGCGCGCGTACGGCTCGTGCGTACGAGGCGGACGCACGCGTCCATGGCCGGGCCGGGCCGACCACGGCAGTGCGGCCGGTCAGCTGCCTCAAGAGGTGTGAGCGGTCCGCATCGGGGACGAACAGCACACCGGTGGCGTCCGGCAGATCGTCCAGGACGAGGGTGCTCGGGTCGAGCGCGCGGTAGGCAGGCCGGGCCTGGGCGGCGGGCAGCAGGACCGCGGTCAGCGAGACCGGGGGCTGCCACCCGGCCCGTTGGGCAGAGGCCAGCAGCACGTCCTGGCTCGCGTCGGCGAGGAGGTCGCGGGTCAGGTGTTCCAGGTGGCGCTCGTGGGCCCTGCCCCGGGCGGCCAGTTCGTCGGCGTGGCCCGCGGCGCTCGCGGCGGAGAGCTCGTCGATGTAGGCGAAGGTCAGCTCGGCGAACTTGGCGACCTCGGCGGCGGGCAGACCCGCGGGTACGGCCCCAGCTGCCAGGCATCGCCAGGCCACGCGGGCGCCGACGCGGTATGCGCCGAGTAGGGCGTCCATCGAACGGCCGTCGCGCACCTCGCCGCGGCCCAGCTCGTAGGCTGCGTCACCGGCGTCGCCGCCTGTGGCGTTCCCGCTCGCGAGGTCCAGGTAGTGCCCCAGGGCGGTGCGGACGGCTCGGCGGATGGTGGCGCCCATGTGGCCCGAAAGGGCGTTGGCGTAGGGAGGGACCTCGTCGATGATCGCCTGGACGACCTCGTCGGCGGTGGTCTTCAGCGCGGCCCGAAGTGCGGTGATTGTTGTTTCGTCCAGGGCCAGTTCGCTGGCCCTCCGGATTGCATGGCTCACTTTTTGTTTCCCGCGAACAATTCAGCCGATCAGATTTACGTCCTACGGTCAGGACTTTACGCCTTGTGGCACAGCAAGCTGGAGCCATGACGAGTGCAGCCCTGCGCAGCAGGGCGTGGAAACTGCTGGAGATGGTCACGACGCCGCTGTTGCCGTCGGACTACCTCGACCTGGTCAGCCCGCTGCGTGCGGGCGCTGACCTACGTGGGCGCATCGAGGCCGTGCATCCCGAGACGGGTGACGCCGCGACCATCGTGATCAGACCGGGACGGGGCTGGCGCAGCCACACAGCCGGTCAGTACGTGCGGATCGGGGTCGATGTCGACGGGGTGCGCCTGTGGCGTGCCTACTCCATCACCTCGCCGACGAACCGCCGGGACGGCCGCTTCACGATCACCGTGAAGGCGATCGTGGGCGGCAAGGTCAGCAACCACCTGGTCCGCAGGGCGAAACCGGGCACGCTGATCCAGCTCGACCAGGCGACCGGTGACTTCGTGCTGCCGCGGGCCAAGCCCGCCAAGGTGCTCTACCTGACGGCCGGCAGCGGCATCACGCCTGTGATGGGCATGCTGCGCGACACCGAGTTCGACGACGTCGTCATGGTCCACTGCGCGCCACAGCCGCAAGACGTGATCTTCCGCAGCGAACTGCACGACCTGGTCGCGGACAAGAAGCTGCGGCTCACCGAGGTGCACACCGCCACGGACGGCATGCTCGACATCGCCCGTCTCGACGAACTCGTGCCCGACTGGGCCGAGCGCGAGACCTGGGCTTGCGGACCCGCGGGCCTGCTCGACGCCGCCGAAGAGCACTGGACCGAGCACGGCGTACGAGAGCTCCTGCACACCGAACGCTTCCGCCCCGGCATCGTCGCCGTCGGCGCCGGCGGCGAGGTCACGTTCAGCGCCACCGGCAAGACCGTCGGCGCGGACGGCGCCACGCCGTTGCTGGACGTCGGCGAGGAGGCCGGCGTGCTCATGCCCTCCGGATGCCGCATGGGCATCTGCTTCGGCTGCGTCACGCCGCTCAAGGCGGGCGCCGTCCGCGACCTGCGCACCGGCGAGATCACCGAGGCCGAGCCGGGCGTCCTCATCCAGACCTGCGTGTCCGCCGCGGCGGGCCCCTGCGACATCGAACGGTAGGAGCACCTTGACCGCCATCGACCCCACCGCCCACCTGACCGCGGAGCAGATCGAGGAGCTGGGCCGCGAGCTCGACGCCATTCGCGACGAGGTGATCGCCGACCGCGGCGAGAAGGACGCCGCCTACATCCGTAAAGTCATCTCGGCGCAGCGCAAGCTCGAGCTGGTCAGCAGGGGCGTGCTGCTGTTCTCGATCTTCCCGCCCGCGTGGGTGCTCGGCACCGCCGGGCTGTCCGTGGCGAAGATCATGGACAACATGGAGATCGGCCACAACATCCTGCACGGCCAGTGGGACTGGATGCGGGACCCGAAGATCCACTCCACCACCTGGGAGTGGGATCACGTCTCGCCGGCCGAGCAGTGGAAGCACTCGCACAACGAGCTGCACCACACGTACACCAACGTGATCGGCAAGGACAACGATCTCGGCTACGGCATCATGCGCGTCGACGAGGACCAGAAGTGGCACCCGTTCCACCTCGGCCAGCCGCTGTGGAACTTCATCAACGCCTGCTTCTTCGAGTACGGCATCGCAGCGTACGACCTGGAGCTCGGCAAGAACCTGCACAAGCGCCGCCGCACGAACCCGGAGTTCCGCGCGCGGGCCAAGGCCGTGGGCCGCAAGATCCGCAGGCAGGTGCTCAAGGACTACGTGGTCCACCCGCTGCTGTCGGGCCCGTCCTTCCTCACCACGCTCGCCGCCACGTTCACCGCGAACGTGGTCCGCAACCTCTGGACCCACTCGGTGATCATGTGCGGGCACTTCCCCGAGGGCGTGCAGGTCTTCGAGCGCAGGTCGATCAAGGGCGAGACGCGCGGCCAGTGGTACCTGCGCCAGATGATGGGCTCGGCGAACATCAGCGGCAGCAGGGCCATGCACTTCATGACCGGCAATCTGTCGCACCAGATCGAGCACCACCTGTTCCCGGACCTGCCGAGCAACCGGTACGCCGAGGTCGCGGTGAAGGTGCGCGCGCTGTTCGAGAAGTACGAGCTGGAGTACGTCACCGGACCGCTGCCCAAGCAGGTGTTCTCCGCGTGGCACAAGGTCTTCCGGCTCTCGCTGCCGAACAAGAAGCCCAAGGTCAAGACGCCGGACCGCGAGCAGGAGCTCGTCGCGGCCTGATTCCCGGTGGTGGTTCAGATCTTTCGGCCGTACCGGTGGCACCGTCTGGTTCGGTGAGATCCGTTGCGGACGGTGGGCGGCCGCGACATCAGACCGTACGAAACGGGGTCCGGGCAGCCCGGTGTCCGGCTGCGCTGCCTGGACGTGTGCCAGGAGCTCAGCACACAGCCCCGGCGAGGTGGTGCAGTGCGCCGACCTGCCGTGGCCGGGCCGGTGGCCGGGGGCGTACGCGCACTCGGTTTGCCGGCGGGCGGGCTGGGTGGAAGGCATGGACACTGCCGGAACCGGTGCTTGCCGCCCCTCGGTCCGGCCTCGCACTGCCACAGGGATGGGCGGATGAGCCGAAGGGGGAGGGCTACCGTGCTCAGCTCGCCGTGTACGCGGGCGGGTGCTGCTGCCTCGCGGCACGGACATGACGGCCGCGTTCCCCGGGATCCGGGCGGGCCGGTGTTCGAGCGGCTGCAGCGGCGGTTCGCCCGGCGCGGGGCAGCTGCCGCCCAGGCGGCGCGGGAGTGGCCGGCGCACTTCATGGCCTTCGACCTGGTCCAGCGAGGCGGTGAGGCTGATCCTTCGGAGTGGACACCCTGACCATGGATCTTGGTGGTTCAAGGAGGGAGTCCAAGTGGGAGGTCAGTCCCCGTACCGGAGGAGTTCCGGAAAAGCGCCGTCACGTTGTATTGCGCGGGCGGTGGCAAGCGCACGTACGCGGCTGGGGCCGCCGGGCTCGGGATCACCGGGGAGACACTGCGCACATGGGTCCGCCAGGACACCGGGGCGAACGTGCCGGCCGTCCGGGGCGGCATCCGCCGCAGCGTGGGGCACGTCGGGCCCAGCTATGGCAACGCCCTCGCCGAGTCGTTCCTCCAGGGCCTCGAGCGAGAACTGCCGCACGGCCGGCGCTGGACGTGGAAGGCCCGGGCCCGCCTGGAACTGTTCCGCCGGATGTCGTACCGCGACCGACGCCGCCGGCACTCCGTACTCGGCTGCCTCACACCGGCCGAGTACGGACAGCGCCTGATCGCGTCACGCACTCTGTCACTCGCCGCATGGAACCCGGTGTCCACTCCCGGGGATCGGCCTCACCCCAAGATCCGTGCCAGAACCGGATCACGACGGCGATCGTCCAGCACTCCGGGAAGCGCCCGCCCGGGGCCGAGGCCAATGTTCCCGAGAACGGGTTCCGGCACGTGTTCCGTGGTCCGGCTTCACCGGGCTCGTTCCGGCCTCCAGCCGGTGCTGGTCATGCGTCCCGCTCCTCCGGCAGACGTCAATCCGACGCGACCGTTCACGCCCTGTGTGCCGGATCCCGAGAAGGGACAGCACCACCCGTCGACCGGCTCCCCGTCCCGGGCAGGGGTGGCCTTCCTGTGCCTCGACACCCGTAGCACCCGTTGTCCGACCGGCCGGTATTCGGCCTGGTGACCGCTGCAGTTCCCGGCGGACAGGCAAGGCGGACCGGCCGGGTCCTCGGTCCCTGGGTACCGGTAGACCTTTCGCCTCGCCCGCCGCGCACGCCCGTGGTGCGATGGAGCAGGGAGCCGGGAAGGAGAGAGCAATGATCCCACCAGCAGGGGAGCCCAGGAGTGGCACGGGTCCTGCGTCGGTCCGCCCGCTGGGTGAGGCGGACCTGGACCGGGCCGACGAGATCTTCAGGGTCGCCTTCGGGACGTTCCTCGGGATCCCTGAGCCGAAGACGTTCCTCGGGACCGCCGACTACGTCCGCACTCGCTGGGCGGCCGACCCACAGGCGGCCTTCGCCGCGACGGTCGACGGCGAAGTCGCCGGATCGAACTTCGCCGTCAACTGGGGCAGCGTCGGGTACTTCGGTCCGCTGACCGTACGTCCGGACCTGTGGGACCAGGGCGTCGGCAGGCGCCTCATGGAGCCGGTCATGGACTGCTTCGACGCCTGGGAGAACCGCCACCTGGGCCTGTTCACCTTTTCGCACAGTCCGAAGCACCTCGAGCTCTACCGCCGGTACGGTTTCTGGCCCCGCTTCCTCACCGCCGTCATGAGGAAGCAGGTCGCAGGCAGTGCCGCGGCCCCCCGCCAAGTGCTGTACGGCCGGCTGCCCGCCGCCGAGCAGCCCGACGCCCTGAGCCGCTGTCGCGCACTGACCGGGGCAGTGCACGAGGGCCTGAGCCTGGAACGCGAGATCGTGGCCACGCACACGCAAGAGCTCGGTGACACCATCCTGCTCCAGGACGCCGACTCCGAACTCGATGGTCTGGCCGTCTGCCACTGCGGAGCCGGATCAGAGGCCGGCGAGGACGTGTGCTTCGTCAAGTTCGGAGCCGTACGCCCTGGCCCGGAGGCCGCCGATCGGTTCGAACAACTACTTGGCGCGTGCGAGCAGCTGGCCTCCGAGCGCGGACTGGGCCAACTGGACGCCGGGGTCAACCTGGGACGCCCGGATGCCTACCGTCGAATGGCCGACCGCGGTTTCCGCACCTGGTTGCAGGGCGTGGCTATGCACAGGCCCAACGAACCCGGCTACAGCCGCCCCGATGCCTACGTGATCGACGACTGGCGCTGAGGGCCCGCCACACTCAGCCCGCGAGGAGGATCGGTGCTGCCCGAGAACGGGTTCCGGCACGCGTTCCGTGGTCCGGCTCCACCGGGCTCGTTCCAGCCTCCGGCCGGTGCTGGTCACGCGTCCCGCTCCTCCGGCAGACGTCAATCCGACGCGACCGTTCACGCCCTGTGTACCGGAGCTCGGCTTCGGGAGATGCTGCAGCCGTGTCGTGTTCGATCGTCATTGCTTCGAGGTGATGCTTGCGGCCTTCGCGGGGTGGCCGCTGCCGTGGTCCGCGGAGTCGCGTGGCCCGTCGGGTGAGGGGCGGGTGGATGTGGGGGTGGTGAGGGCGGCGAGACAGGTGATGACGAGGGTGATGCCGGCCCAGCCGGTCGCGGGGAGGCGTTCGCCGACGACCAGGACGGCGAGGACCGCGGCAACGGCTGGTTCGAGCAGGGAGAGGGTGGTGGCGGTGCTGGCGGGTACGTGGGCGAGGCCCCAGCCGAACAGGACGTAGCCGGCGAACATCGGGATGAGCGCCATGTATGTGCCGACGGCGGCGTTGGACCAGGAGGCGATCAGCGGCGCGCCCGTGACGGCGAGAACGGGCAGGAGGAGGAGCCCGCCGATTCCGAAGACCGCGCCCATCGCCGCACGGGAGGGGATCTGGCGGCTGATGAGCCGGTGGGCCGCCCAGGAGTACAGGGCGTAGGTGGCGGCGGCGATGATCCCGAGGCCGATGCCGAGCAGCGTGCGGGCCGTGGAGGCGCGGCCGGCGCCGTCGGTGGTGTGGGCGGCTTCGGCGACGCAGAGCAGGACGGTGCCGAGGAGGCCCAGCGTGGCTGCGAGCATCCAGCGCCGGGTGAGCCGGCGGCCGTCCACGACGCGTTCGATCAGCGCGGAGGCGAGCGGGGCGGCGCCGATCGAGACGACGGTGCCGGCGGCGACTCCGGCCAGATGCATGGAGCTGTAGAACGCCAGGGGGTAGACCGCCACCGAGGCGGCGCCCAGCAGGACCGCGCCGCGCTGCTTGCGCAGACCGACGGTGTGGCGGGTGATCTGCGGAGCGGCTGTCAGGGCCTGGAGGAGCCCGCCTGATCCCATGGCCGCAGCGCCGATGGCCAGCGGACCCACGTCCGGGGCGAAGGTGGCGGCCGTGCCGGTCGTGCCCCACAGCACGGAGGCAGTCAGTACGCACAGGGCCCCGGTCCTCGCGGGCCGGTCACGGCCGACACCGGTCACAGCCGGTCCAGCAGCGCCGCGGCCATCGAGCGGGCGCGCTGGACGCGCTCGCCGTCGCCCTCCAGGCCGGCACGGGCCATCGCGCCCTCGACCAGGAAGGACAGGTGCTCGGCCGCCGAGCGGACCTCGCCGGCCCGACCGGGCAGCAACTGCTCCAGGTGACCGGTGATCAGCTGCTCGACCTCCTCCTTGTGGGCGCGTACCACGGCCCGGCCCTCGTCGCCGGCCGGGAGCTCGGCGGCAGCGTTGAGCAGCCCGCAGCCGCGAAAGCCGTGCTCGTACGCGAACGCCGCGTGGTCCGCGTAGGCGTCGAAGACGGCCAGCACACCTCCACGGGGGCCGTCGGCCTGCTCGAGCCGGGTCCTGTACAGGCCGAGCCACTCCTCGTGCCGGGCGTCCAGGTAGGCCCGGACCAGGTCGGCCTTGGAGGAGAAGTTGTTGTACAGGCTCATCTTCGCCACGCCGGCCTCGGCCGTGATCGTGTCGATGCCCGTGGCGGCCACGCCGTCGGCGTAGAAGCGCCGGGCCGCCGCCTCCAGAAGCCGTTCCCGGGCGGGCCGCCGCCGTCCCGGGTTCACATCGGTCTCGCTCATCACAATCCAAACTAGGTAGGTAGGTCTACCTAGTTTAGGGAGCGGGGTGGAACTGGGGGAAGTCGGGAAGGTGCTCCTCGGCCAGACCCGGAATGGCCGCTCAGTTCCGTCTCAGCCTGCCCGATGTCCCCCTGGCGATCGGGGACGGCAACGCCCTGCCGATGGCCTCCGCCTCTATCGGCGTCCTCACACACGCCCCATCCTGGCATTGGACCGATCAGCGCAAATCCGTTCCGGAGGCTCTCCGAGTCCTGCGCACCGGCGGTGCACTCGCCCTCTGGTGGAACAACTCCGACACCCGCGTGCCATGGGTCGCCGGCCAGGACGCCCGCCTGCGCCGACTTTTCGGAGCCGGCGACAGCCCCCACGACCCCACGGCACGGTTCCACGGACTGCCGCCCGAGCTCGGCTTCACCCACCGGCACGTGCCGTGGACCCGGAGCGCCCCTCTCGACATGCACCTCGCCAACCTCGCCGGCTACTCCGACGTCCTCGTCCTCGGCAAGGAGGCGACGAACGCCTACATGGCCGAGGAGCGCGACTTCCTGACCGAGGTCTTCCCGGACCGGATCGTCAAGGAGCGCTACGTGGTCAGCTCGGCGGTCGCCGCCTGTTGACACAGCGATACGTCACGTTGGTGGCAGCCAGTGGACAGAGGGGCCGTCAGTTCTCAGGTTCTGGCTCAACTTCTGTGATGGTCACCCGGGGCTTGGTGTCTCGGGTCAGCGAGCACGGGAAACCAGCAGGTCAGCGGTTCGGATTGACGCAGGCCCGAGCCCGTCTGGCGCGCCTTCGCAGAAGTTGAGCCAGAACCCGTTCTCGTGGACAGAGCCGCCGAAGCCGTGATCACACCAGACATCAGGGGATCATTTTACTCGTCACCGGATGTCCTCTTTCACCGCAGCTCTGGACGGTCTCACCGAACCTTGTACGGTGCTCCTCGCAGGCCCCGGTGGCCTGAGTCAGTCGAAGAGGGCAACGAGTCCATTCACCCAGATCGCGAGGAACACAAGGACCGCCACCAGACAGCCGACGCCCGCCAGCACACCGCCGACCGTCCACGACTCGGAGGGCGCCTCGTACTTCCCTTCCAGGTCGTCCCCGTAGGAGGTGGGGTCGTCCCAGTCGACGGGGTGTCCTAGTTCTTCGGCGCAGGCGGTCCGTACCGCGACCAGTTGTCCCTCTGAGAAGGCGGTGGCGGCCTTCGCCTCAGGGCCGTGCCAGGCGAGGGCCTTCATCCGCCACCCGGGAGACCCGTATCGCGCTTCGAAGGCGGCGGTCTCGTCGGTATTCCGGTCCTCTTCGAGGTACATCCAGCGTCCAGCCTCGGCGGCGTCGCCGTAAAGCCGGTACATCTCGGCCAGACGACGGCGGAGTGTCAGGTCGTGCGGGAAGGACGAGATGAGACCGCGTAGGCGCTGGCGCGCGACGGGAACCCGGCCGGCGGCCAGGTCTGCATCGACTCGGGCAAGTGTCTCTCTCAGGGGCATGAACGCATGATCGTGTACCGCACTGACCTACGTCGACCTGGTTTTGTCGCTCAGCACTCGCTCGCTCTCAACGGCATCGGCATCGGCTGAACCTCACTCGGACGGGACACTTGCCAGTTACGGGAGAGCCTTTACGAGTTGGTGCGTGATAGCGGGCGGGGTGTCGTGCCTGGCAGGTGGCATGATTCGGTTGTGGCGATCATGGTCAATCGGGCGGTGCTGGCGCATCGACTGTTCACGGGAATCTCTCGGCGTCATCTCGCGCGTCCGGTTGAGGAGTTGGCGGTGCCGTGGCAAGCCGGTCCTGAGGGCCGCCGTCATGCTGCACGAGGCGGGGCCAGGAAGCGGGCCGCGGGTGCTGGTGCCCGTCACCAGCTGGTGTTCGTCGACCGGCTGGTGGCCACGCTGCTCCACCTGCGCCACGACCTGCCGCACTCGGTGCTGGGGCTGCTGTTCGGCGTCGACCGCTCCACCGCCACCCGCGCGATCGCAGAAGTACACACGCTCCTGGCCGAGCGGGGGTGCGCGGTCCCCGACCGCCCCGGCCTGCGCCTTCGGACACTGACCGACGTGTCCGCCTACGCCCAGGCCGAGAACATCGAGCTGCGGCTGGACGCCACCGAGATCCAGGTCCGCCGGCCACCGGCCGGACGTGGTGGCCGGCGCGCGTTCGTCTCCGGCAAGAAGAAGCAGAACACGATGAAGGCCACCGTGATCGCCGACCGGCAAGGACGCACACTATGGACCGACGCCCTGCGGCCCGGACGTATGCACGACGCCACCGCCGCCCGCAACGAAGGCATCGCCATCTGCTTCCAGCACTTTCCCGACGTCGAGGTCCTCCTGGACGACGGCTACCTCGGCCTGAGCCGCGACCACCGCGGGCAAGCGATCACACCGCCCAGAAAACCCCGGCCGGGAGCACTGCCCGGCAGAGTCGAACAGTGGGAACGCGACCACCACGACCACTCCTCCGACCGCATCACCGTCCAACACGCCCTCGCCGACCACAAACGCCGGAAGCAACTGACGCGCTGGACCCACCGCCGCGACCGCCTCCCCGACACCTACCGCACCATCGCCGACCCCGGCTCCGACCGCACCACCAACACCTGAGAACAGGCCCCGAACAGGTCAAACACGCCTCACCCGCTATCACGCACCAACTCGTTAGACCGGGGGACGTGTACAACAGCAGGTACTTCGGGGAACCGCAAGACAACATGTAACCTTCGAAGCAATACCTTCACGAGCCATGCCGCTAGGGCGATGAAGGTGGTCTTCGCCCACCGGTCCGACTCAGACTCGGGTGACGGGCGACCTGTAGGCATCATCACCGCCTTCTACACCGAGTGCGCTTGCTGAGTGGAGGGACATGTCGCTACAAGAACGGTATGCGGAATGGCTGGACGAGTTCGATTCCGACGTGCGCGTCGGAATCACTGAGTCGCTACAGCAAGGCGAGTACGGAACCCTGAAGGCGCTGATCTTCCGAGAAGATGAGCGTGGAGTATGGGTCGAAGCAGAGATTCAACGGCGGGGCAACGACACGCCCTGGACGTGCCGCCGTGTAGTGATCACGCCTCAGGGACCGCTGGACTCAGCACTGCTGGCTTCGACCATCTTCAGCTCAGCGGTGATCGAGGACCTCGATACCCAACCCTGATCACCAAGCTGACGAGCTCTCCACGTGTCGGTTTTGGATGTCGTCTCCAACGAGCCGGTCTGTACCGGAGAAATCATCAGGCCACTCCCACGGCTCAAGTTTTCGGGAGTGGCCGCGTGGTCACTCACCCAGCGGCGCTGTCACGTTGGTTGGTCGGGTGGGATGATCTTCTGGTTGATTGTGCTGGAGGGGACTGTCTGTGGGGGCCGTGTCGCCGTCGTACAAGGGGCATCGGTATCCGGTCGAGGTCATCTCCCACTGTGTGTGGCTGTACTTCCGCTTCCCGCTGTCGTTCCGCGAGATCGAGGAGCTCATGCTCGAGCGCGGGATCGTCGTCTCCTACGAGACGATCCGCCGCTGGTGCGCCAAGTTCGGGCAGACCTATGCCAACGCGCTGCGCCGCCGGCAGCCCCAGCCCGGGGACAAGCGGCACCTGGACGAAGTCTTCATCAAGATCAATGGGGAACAGAAGTACCTGTGGCGGGCTGTCGACCAGGACGGCAATGTCCTGGACATCCTGGTGCAGAACCGGCGGGACAAGGCTGCGGCCAGGCGTTTCTACCGCAGGCCGATGAAGAGGACCGGTGCGGTGCCGCGGGTGGTCGTCACCGACAAGCTCCGCTCCTACGGCGCGGCTCATCGCGAGGTCATGCCCTGCGTCGAGCACCGGCAGTCGAAGTATCTGAACAACCGGGCGGAGAACAGCCACCAGCCGACCAGGCAGCGCGAACGGGC
>NZ_JBIBZU010000025.1:0-71852 GCF_043088245.1 Streptomyces sp. NPDC014623
GGGGGGGGGGGGCGGGGGGGGGGGGGGGGGGGGGGGGGGGGGGGGGGGGGGGGGGGGGGGCGGGGGGGGGGGGGGGGGGGGGGGGGGGGGGCGGCGGCCCCGGGGGGGGGGGGGGGGCCCCCCCCCCCCCCCCCCCCCCGCCCCTCTCCGGTGTCGTCCCGGTGTGGCCAGGTCAGCGCTGGTCGTCGCGGTCGGCACTGTCCGCCGGACTGGATCCGGATCCGGACTCGGCCTCGTCCTGCTTGGCGCGGACCTCCGGGTCGAGGACGGTCCCGCCGCTGCCGTCGACCGAGGTCAGGGGGGCACGGTCGTCGGCCACCTCGGTAGGGGCGGGCGGCTCGACCAGCCAGTCGGGGTTGGCCTGCTTGTCCCACCACTTCCAGGCGGCGAAAGCCCCGCCGGCCAGGAGGCCCAGGAGGAGGAACCCCTTGGCCGTACGCCCTGCCCTGGCACGCCGTTCGTGCTTCCGTACGAGCTTCTGGATCTCCTTGGCCGTCACCTGTCCGCGCAGGGCGGCCAGCGCCGCCGCGCTGCGGGCGGTGGCTTCCTCGGCCACGGGCCGGCTCGCCGCCACCGCGTACTCGACACGCGGCACGGTGTAGTCGGCTGCGCTCCGAGCGGCATTTCGCGTCCGGGCGGCAGCCTTGTGCGCGGCTTCGTCGACCTTGGGAGGCACATGGGTCAGTGCCTGTTCGATGCGCGGTGCGAGGTGCGCGCCGTACTGGACGCGGGCTTGTGCGGCTGCCTTCGACACCTTGGGCGCGAGCCGGGCGCGGGCCTCCTGCGCGTAGTGCGCGGCCTGTTCCTTGGCCGTGTCGGCGTAAGGCGCCACCACTTCCGCGGCGTGCTGCGCGCTGTCCTTCGCCGAGTAGGTTGCGGCACGCACGCTGTCGATGCGGGTCACTGGATCCTCCTCCTTGGTGGCGGGTAGGTACTCCGCCTATCCACCCAATTCGAAATCATGCCCGCTGGGGCCGCGAGCGCCATGCGGGACGGGCATCCGGGTCACGAGGTCATTCTCGGGCAATGCGGCGCAAGAGGATCATGTCGCCGACGATGCCACGGTTCGTGTCGGCGCGCTCCGTGCCGTCGGGTGCCTGGCCGAATCCGGCCGGTGGGAAGTGTGGGAAAGGTGCGGGAAAGCGGGCAACAAGGTGAGTACTGCTCCTCTTGGCTCCGCGACCACGCTGTGCGGAGGGCGCTCCGTGCGAGGATCGGTGGTCATCAGCGAAGACTTACGGAAGGCAGACCGTGGCCGAGCAGCTTTACGCCACTTTGAGGACCAGCCGGGGCGACATCGAGATCAGGCTCCTGCCGGACCACGCGCCGAAGACGGTCAGGAACTTCGTCGAGCTCGCCAAGGGCGAGCGGGAGTGGACCGACCCGGAGACGGGCAGGAAGTCCACCGGCAAGCTGTACGACGGCACTGTCTTCCACCGTGTCATCAGCGGTTTCATGATCCAGGGCGGTGACCCCCTGGGCAACGGTACGGGCGGCCCGGGGTACGAGTTCGGTGACGAGTTCCACCCTGATCTGGCGTTCACCAAGCCCTACCTGCTGGCGATGGCCAACGCCGGGCCCGGCACCAACGGTTCGCAGTTCTTCGTGACCGTGTCGCCCACCGCCTGGCTGACCGGCAAGCACACGATCTTCGGCGAGGTCGCCGACGAGGCCGGCAAGAAGGTCGTGGACGCGATCGCGGCGGCTCCGACGAACCCGCGCACCGACCGCCCGCTCCAGGACGTGGTGATCGAATCGGTGGTCGTCGAGACCCGTTGATCCGAGGGGGCGGCGGCCTCCCGGGCCGCTGACCGGACGGCCGCCGTCCCGCACGGGAACCAACCGCCCTGTTCGTCCGTACTGCTGCACAACGGGCGAGCGGGGTGGTCGCATGTGTGCCGCCACCGCGGACGAGGACCGAAGGGACCGTGACCGATGGACCAGCATCCGCCGCAAGACCGGGACGGGTCCGCAGCCGCGGACGGCCCGCCCGCCTGCTACCGGCATCCGGACAGGGAGACGGGCATCCGCTGCACGCGGTGCGAGCGGCCGGTCTGCACGGACTGCATGATCGAAGCCTCGGTGGGCTTCCACTGTCCGGAGTGCGTCCGGGAAGGTTCCGGCACGGGTCACCACCGCGCGGCGAACCGGCCCCGGACCCTGGCGGGCGGAAGCGTCGCCGACGACCCCAGGCTGGTCACCAAGGTCCTGCTCGGCATCAACCTCGCCGTTTTCGTCGCGGTCCTGATCACCGAGCGGTCGGGCCATCCACTGGTCGATGATCTGCTGCTGTTCGGCCGGGCCTACTCGGGTGATCCCTCCGCAGGTCTCGAAGGCGTGGCGGAGGGCCAGTGGTACCGGCTGGTGACGTCGGTGTTCCTGCACCAGGAGGTGTGGCACGTCGCGTTCAACATGCTGGGGCTGTGGTGGCTCGGAGGGCCTCTGGAGGCAGCGCTGGGCCGTGCCCGCTATCTCACCCTCTATCTGCTCTCGGGACTCGCGGGCAGTGCGCTCACCTATGGGATCGTCGACCCCGCCCAGGGCTCGCTCGGTGCTTCGGGCGCCGTCTTCGGCCTGCTGGGTGCCACGGCCGTGCTGATGCGCCGGATGAATTACGACATGCGGCCGGTGATCGCGCTGCTCGTGGTGAACCTGATCTTCACCTTCAACCCGTGGGGTGCGATCGCCTGGCAGGCACATGGGGGAGGACTGGTGGCAGGCGTGCTGATCGCGATCGCCATGGTCCACGCACCGCGCGAGCACCGGCATCCCGTGCAGTACGGCGTGTGTGCGCTGGTCCTCGTGATGGTCGTGGTGGCCGTCCTCATCAGGACGGCTGCGCTCACCTGAGCGGAGATCGTTGTCTCGGGAGCGGTTGTCCACAGAGGGTGCCGAATCTTGTGCATGACGTGAGGAACAGGTGTGCCCCTTGTCGCCGACCCGGGTTTCAACAGGTAGGACAAGGGGCGTACCGCCTCGCGACGCGTAAGCGCGCAGTCACGCGGGATCAAGAACGAGAAAAGTTATCCACAGGCGGTCCGACCTTTTCCCCCACCTGTGGATAACTCTGTGGGTAACTCAGGGCAGAACTACTTCCACTGTGTGGAAACCCCGAAGCCGCCGGCGATGAAGCCGAAGCCCACCACGATGTTCCAGTTGCCGAGAGCGTCGACCGGCAGCTCGCCCTCGGTGACGTAGAAGACCACGATCCAGGCCAGGCCGATCAGGAAGAGCGCCAGCATCACCGGTGCCACCCAGCTGCGGTTGGTCAGCTTTATGCTCGTCGACTGCTTCGCCGGCGGAGGCGTGAAGTCTGCCTTCTTGCGGATACGTGACTTCGGCACGAGGGACTCTCCTGTCGATGCGCTGCGTGACCGCGCAGGGATCTGTGGCTGGCGCCGGGGCGCGAGGGGGAATGCTGCCTCCCCGGGGCGTCCGTTAGCGTAGTGCTTCCGTGGCGCCTAAGGAGATAAGGATACGTTGAGCAATTCTGCCGACTCTCCTCGAGGCCCGGCCCGGCGCGTGTCCCGTCGGCCGGTCCAATGCCTCACCGCTGCCGTTTTCGCCCTGGCCGGACTGATCTTCGTGACCAGCGCCAATACGGCCAAGGGGACCGATATCCGCACCGACTCCTCGTTGCTGAAGCTTTCCGATCTCATTCAGCAGCGCAGCGAGAAGAACGCCGAGCTGGACGAATCGACCGCTTCCGTGCGCGCGGACATCGACACCCTCGCCCGCCGCGACGACGGGAGCACCCGCGCCGAGGACGCAGAGCTCGACGCACTGGAGAAGGCCGCGGGCACCACGGAGGTCACCGGCGAAGCGCTTGCCGTCACGCTGAACGACGCCCCGCCGAACGCCACCGCCAACCCCGGGTACCCCGAGCCGCAGCCCAACGACCTGGTGATCCACCAGCAGGACCTGCAGGCCGTCGTGAACGCCCTCTGGGAAGGCGGAGCCCGTGGGATCCAGGTGATGGACCAGCGGCTGATCTCCACCAGCGCGGTGCGCTGCGTCGGCAACACGCTGATCCTGCAGGGGCGGGTCTACTCGCCTCCGTACAAGGTCACCGCCGTCGGCGACCGCGGCGAGCTCAGGCAGGCGCTCACGGACTCCACGGCGATCCAGAACTACCAGCTGTACGTCAAGGCGTACGGGCTCGGGTGGAAGGTCGAAGAGGACGACGAGCTGACGCTTCCCGGCTATTCGGGCACCGTCGACCTCCATTACGCACAGCCTGTGGAGTAGCCCGCCGGGGGCCCTGGGCGACGGGTGCGCGTGAGGACGGACGGGACTGTGACGGGCGCCCGGCAGACGGCTTTCCACAGCTGACCCACGCCTGTGCCCCGGCCGTTTAGTCTGGTGCCGTACCGAATGGAGGCAACAGCATGTACGGCTGGATCTGGCGGCACCTGCCGGGCAACGCATGGGTGCGGGGCTTCATCTCGCTCGTGCTCGTCCTGGCCGTTGTCTACGCGCTCTTCCAGTACGTCTTCCCGTGGGCGGAGCCACTGCTCCCGTTCGGCGATGTGACGGTGGACGGCGAAGACGCCGGAGCAGCGGGGGCCGGCCGGTGAGCGCGCGCATCCTCGTGGTCGACAACTACGACAGTTTCGTCTTCAACCTCGTCCAGTACCTCTACCAGCTCGGCGCGGAGTGCGAAGTGGTGCGCAACGACGAGGTGACCACGGCGCACGCCGACGACGGTTTCGACGGAGTCCTGCTGTCGCCGGGTCCCGGTACACCCGAGCAGGCGGGCGTCTGCATCGAGATGGTGCACCACTGCGCGCGGAGCGGAGTTCCGGTCTTCGGTGTCTGCCTGGGCATGCAGTCGATGGCCGTCGCGTACGGCGGCGTGGTGGACCGGGCGCCGGAACTGCTGCACGGCAAGACCTCCCCCGTGTTCCACGAAGGCAGGGGCGTGTTCGCCGGGCTGCCCTCCCCGTTCACCGCGACGCGTTACCACTCGCTCGCCGCCGAACCGACGGCGGTACCGGCGGAGCTGGAAGTCACCGCACGCACTGCCGACGGCATCATCATGGGGCTCCGCCATCGCGAACAGGCGGTGGAGGGCGTGCAGTTCCACCCCGAGTCGGTGCTCACGGAGCACGGCCACCTGATGCTCGCCAACTGGCTGGTGCGGTGTGGTGACCACGGCGCCGTCGGGAGATCGACGGGGCTCGCCCCGGTGGTGGGCAAGGCCGTCGCGTGACCTCACCCCGCCCTCATACCGGGCATGAAGGTCCGTACGCGCAGGGAGCGTACGAGCCCGACGGCACGTTCGAGGCGGCGGTGGAGCAGCTCGCGGACCCGCTGAACGATCCGCTGCCGGGGCAGCACACCTCGCCCTGGTTCCGGGCGGGGGCCTCCCAGCAGGACGGCGGGGCCCGGCAGACGCCTCGGACGGCGGTTCAGGGGCCTGTGGAGCCCCCGGACGGGTGGTACGACCCGGAGGGGTATCAGAAGGGCTGGTACGGGCGAAGGGAGCCGGAAGCGGCTCCTGCGGCGGGAGCCGTCCGGGAGGCGACGGTGCCGGCCGGACCGGGGTCGCCCGCTCCGGCGCCGGGCGCATCAGGCCCCGACCCCGTACGGCCCCTCACCGATGGCCGTCCCGTACCGAGTGACGAGACCGTCGCCCTGCGGACCGCCGATGCGCGCAGGGCACCGCAGCGGGCGGGCACCGATGCCTCGGAGCCCGTCCCAAGGACGACTGCGACCGGCGGCCGGGCCGAGCGCCGGCGGGCGGCCAGAGGCCGCGGGAGACGGCGGGGCGAACCCCGGCGTGCCGGGGGAGCCGAACCGCCGGAGCCCGCCGTTCCGATGTCACGGCTGGAGGCCCGGCGCGCGGCCCGTGCCGCCAAGGACAGCCCCGCCGTCGTCGCCAGCCGGGTCGTCGGGGAAGTGTTCATCACCTTCGGTGTGCTGATGCTCCTGTTCGTCACGTACCAGCTCTGGTGGACCAACATCCGCGCCGACCAGATCGCCGGCCGGGAGACGAACAGGATCCAGGACGAGTGGGCGAGCGGCGAGCGCAGTCCGGGTGTCTTCGAACCCGGACAGGGATTCGCCGTCATCCACATCCCCAAGCTCGACGTGGTCGCGCCGATCGCCGAGGGCATCGACAAGGAGAAGGTCCTCGACCGCGGCATGATCGGCCATTACGCCGAGGGCGAGCTGAAGACCGCGATGCCGTCGGCGAAGCAGGGGAACTTCGCGGTGGCGGGACACCGCAACACCCACGGTGAGCCCTTCCGCTACGTCAACAGGCTGAAGCCGGGCGACCCGATCGTGGTCGAGACGCAGGACGCCTACTACACGTACGAGATGTCCAGCATCCTTCCGCAGACGTCCCCGTCCAATGTGGCCGTGATCGACGAAGTGCCTCCGGGGTCCGGGTTCACCGGCCCCGGCAGGTACATCACGCTGACGACGTGCACGCCGGAATTCACGAGTACGTACCGAATGATCGTGTGGGGCAAAATGGTCGACGAACGGCCGCGCAGCGAGGGGAAGCCCGACGCGCTCGTCGGCTGAACATCATCACGACAGGGACGGTGCGGTGGCAGCGAGGACCGAGCACGAAGAGCGCACCGACGAGCCGGTGGTCCCGGTGCGGAGCAGGCGCCGTCATCCCGTCGCGACGGCGGTGAGCCTCTTCGGCGAGCTCCTGATCACCGCCGGCCTGGTGCTGGGCCTGTTCGTCGTCTACTCGCTGTGGTGGACCAACGTGCTCGCCGACCGCGAGGCCGCCGCGCAGGGCGAGACCGTACGTGACCGCTGGGCGGGCGGCCCGGGGGCCCTGGACACCAGGGACGGCATCGGCTTCCTCCACGTCCCCGCCATGAAGAACGGCGAGGTGCTGGTCAAGAAGGGCACCGACCCCGAGACGCTCAACAACGGCATCGCCGGCTACTACACGGATCCGGTGAAGTCGGCCCTCCCCTCGGACGCACAGGGCAACTTCGCGCTCGCCGCGCACCGGGACGGACACGGTGCCAAGTTCCACAACATCGACAAGGTGAAGAAGGGTGACGCGGTCGTCTTCGAGACCAAGGACACCTGGTACGTCTACAAGGTCTACGCGGAGCTCCCGGAGACGTCGAAGTTCAACGTCGACGCGATCGCCCCGGTGCCCGAGGAGTCCGGTGTGAAGAAACCCGGCCGCTACATCACGCTGACGACGTGCACCCCCGTCTACACGTCGAAGTACCGCTACATCGTGTGGGGCGAGCTGGTGCGGACCGAGAAGGTGGACAGGGACCGCACGAAGCCGGCGGAGCTGCGGTAGACACGGACGAGGACGACGGCACAGGGCCCCGGTCACCGTTGAGGTGACCGGGGCCCTGTGTCTGTCCGTACGGCGTCGGGCAGGCTCGGTCCGGCTATCCCCGGCCGCCGAAGAAGCCGCCGTCCCCGCCCCCGTCCGTACCGCCGAGGGTGGTGAGGGTGACCGTGCTGCCCTTGGGGACCTGGCTGTTGGCCCCCGGCGCGGCCTGCATCACCAGGGCGTTCGGCTTGTCGGACGAGTTGGGGGCCAGCGCGACCACGAGCCCCAGGCCTTCGAGCGTGCCCTTCGCGTCCTGATAACGCTTGCCGACGATGTCACCCGGGATGGTGACCTGCTCGGGCTGCGCCGGGCCCTTGGAGACCTTGAGGACGATCTGGGCGTCCTTGGCCTGCTTGCTCGGGCCTTCCGGAGTCTGGCCGACGACCATGTCCTTCGGCTGGTCCGAGTCGACCTCCTGCCGGGAGATGTTGGTGAAGCCGATCCCCCGGAGCTGGGCCTCCGCCTCGGCGTAGGACCGGTTGAGAACCGGAAGATCGAGCAGGGCCTCCTTGGCCACCGTGATCGTGACCTCGGTCTCCCTGTCGGCCTTCGTACCGCCCTCGGGGTCCTGCTTGGTGACCGTGCCCGGGGTCGCATCGGACTCCACCGCGGTGACCTTCACCGTGAAGCCCTCGTCCTCCAGCTTCTTGCGGGCGCTGTCCTCGGACTTCTCCAGGACGTCGGGGACCTCGACCTTGGGGGCGCCGGTGGAGACGACGACCGTCACGGTCTCACCCGTTGCCATCTGGGCGTCCGGGGCCGGGGTCTGGCTGCAGATCTTGTCCTTCTCCTGGTCCTCGCAGGGCTCCTTGGACCCGACCTTCAGCACGACCTCGGCGTTGTCCGCGAGTCTCTGCGCCTCTGCGACTGTGGTACCGACCATGTTCGGCGCGCCGAACGTGCCGTCGTCCCCGCCGTCTGAGCTGAAGATGTACCGGCCGATCAGGATCGCACCGATGAGCACCAGGATGCCGGCGACGACGAGGAGGATCGTCGAGGTGTTGCTCTTCTTCTGGCGCCGGCGGCCCGGGCGCTCGTCGTAGCCGTAGCCGCCGTCGTCCGGGTTGACCGGGGGCAGCATGGATGTCTGGCCGCCACCCGGGTCCGTCGTCCGCAGGGCGGTGGTGGGCTGGTCGTTGCCGTAGGCGTCGTACCCGCCGTAGCCCGCCGCGCCCATGGCCGCTGTGGCCGCGACCGGCTGGCCGTCGAGACAGGCCTCGATGTCGGCACGCATCTCGTCGGCCGACTGGTAGCGGTAGTCGGGGTCCTTGGTCAGCGCCTTCAGGACGATGGCGTCCATTTCGGGCGTGATCTCGGGGTCGAAGTTACTCGGAGGCTGCGGCTCCTCGCGCACGTGCTGGTACGCGACCGCGACGGGCGAGTCACCGACGAACGGGGGCCGGACCGCGAGCAGTTCGTAGAGCAGGCAGCCGGTGGAGTACAGGTCGGAGCGGGCGTCGACCTGCTCGCCCTTGGCCTGCTCGGGGGAGAGGTACTGGGCCGTGCCGATGACCGCGGCGGTCTGGGTCATCGTCATCCCGGAGTCGCCCATGGCACGGGCGATACCGAAGTCCATGACCTTGACCTGGCCGGTGCGCGTCAGCATGACGTTCGCCGGCTTGATGTCACGATGGACGATCTGGGCGCGGTGCGAGTACTCCAGCGCCTGCAGGATTCCGACAGTCATCTCGAGGGTCCGCTCCGGCAGCAGCTTGCGGCCGGAGTGCAGGAGCTCTCTGAGCGTCGACCCGTCGACGTACTCCATCACGATGTACGGGATGGAGACCCCGTCGACGTAATCCTCGCCGGTGTCGTAGACGGCGACGATCGCGGGGTGGTTGAGCGAGGCGGCCGACTGGGCCTCACGGCGGAACCGTGCCTGGAAGGACGGGTCGCGGGCGAGGTCGGCCCGCAGCGTCTTCACAGCGACGGTGCGACCGAGCCGGGTGTCGTGCGCGAGGTAGACCTCGGCCATGCCACCACGGCCGAGCACCGAGCCCAGCTCGTACCGGCCGCCGAGGCGACGCGGCTCTTCCATAACTGATCCAGCCCTCTCCGTCAGTCCCGACCGCACCCGTGTGTGGTCCGGCGGTGCGCTGTTCGCACTTACGCTACCGGGCGCTCCCGGCATGATCGGCCCGCACCCGTCAGCTGATATCCGACCGGTATCCCGACGTGCTGGTGTGGACAGAAGTTGTGACGGGTGTCACTGCTTTCCGTCGAGTACGGCCTTCATCACGTTCTTGGCGATCGGTGCGGCCAGGCCACCGCCGGAGATGTCGTCCCGGTTGGCGTTGCCGTCCTCGACCACCACGGCGACGGCGACCGGGGATCCGCTGCCGGTCTTGGCGTACGAGATGAACCACGCGTACGGCTTCTCGCTGTTGTTGAGGCCGTGCTGTGCGGTACCGGTCTTGCCACCGACAGTGACGCCGTCGATCCGCGCGTTGGTTCCCGTGCCGTCCTCGACGACGGTCTCCATCATCTGCTGCACCTTCTGGGCGTTCTCCGCCGAGAGCGGCCGGCTCAGCTGCTCCTTCTCGTGCGTGTAGATGACGTCCAGGTTGGGTGCCTGGCGCTGGGCGACCATGTACGGCTGCATGAGCTTGCCGTCGTTGGCGATCGCGGACGCCACCATGGCCATCTGGAGCGGTGTGGCGCGGTTGGAGGCCTGGCCGATGCCCGCCATGGCGTTCTGCGGCCGGTTGTCCTTCGGGTAGATGCTGGCGTCGGCCCGGACCGGGGTGAAGACTTCCTTGCCGAAGCCGAACTTCTCGGCCTGTTCGATCATCTTCCCGTTGCCGAGATCGTCGCTCATCTTGCCGAAGACCGTGTTGCAGGAGTAACGCAGGGCGTCCCGGAGCGAGGCGTCCTCGCAGGGGATGTTCCCCTCGTTCTGCAGCAGGTTGGTCGACAGGGGGAGCCGCCAGGGCAGCGGGGAGTCCGTCTCCGCGTCGATGTCGGTGTAGAGGCCGTTCTCCAGTGCCGCGGCGGCCGTGACGACCTTGAACGTCGAGCCGGGCGGGTAGGTCTCCCGCAGGGCCCGGTTCAGCATCGGCTTGTCCTTGTCGGACAGGAGCTTCTGCCGGGCGTCGGAGTCCTTCATGGAGTTGCCCGCGAAGACCGAGGGGTCGTACGAGGGCGTGCTCGCCAGCGCCAGGATCGCGCCGGTCTGCGGGTCGATCGCCGCGACGGCGCCCTTCTTGTCGCCCAGCCCGGTGAAGGCGGCCTTCTGGGCTTCACCGTTCAGAGTGGTGACGATGTTCCCGCCGGTCTTCTGCTCACCGGTGAACATCGACAGGGTGCGGTCGAAGAACAGCTGGTCGCTGTTGCCGGTGAGGATGCCGTCCTCGATGCTCTCCAGCTGCGAGGAGTCGAAGGCCTGCGAGGAGTAGCCGGTGACGGGCGCCCACATGGGGCCGTTCTTCCAGACGCGCTTGTACGTGAAGTCGCTGTCCGTGGTCTCGACGGAACCCGTGACGGGTTCGCCGTCGACGATGATGTTGCCGCGTTCGTGGGCGTAGCGCTCGATCTGGACGCGGCGGTTGTGCTCGTTCGCGTTGAGCTCGTCGGCACGGACGTACTGGAGGTAGTTCGTGCGGACCAGCAGGGCGAGGACGAGGATGCCGCAGAAGAGCGCGATCCTGCGGAGCGGCTTGTTCACGGTCGGACCACCTGGGTCATCTCGGCGTCCGGGGACGGTGCGGGAGCCGGGGCGGGACGCCGGGCGGTGTCGCTGATCCTGAGCAGGATGCCGATGAGCGCCCAGTTGGCGATGACGGAGGAACCACCGGCCGCGAGGAACGGCATGGTCATACCGGTCAGCGGGATGAGCCCCATGACACCGCCGGCGACGACGAAGACCTGGATGGCGAAGGAGCCGGAGAGACCGATCGCCAGGAGCTTGCCGAACGGGTCGCGGGCGGCGAGTGCCGTGCGGACACCGCGCTCGACGATGAGACCGTAGACGAGCAGGACCCCCATCATTCCGGCGAGGCCGAGCTCCTCACCGACGGTGGCGAGGATGAAGTCGGAGTTGGCGGCGAAACCGATCAGGTCGGAGTTGCCTTGGCCGAGTCCCGTACCGAGGGTTCCGCCGGAACCGAAGGCCATCAGCGACTTGGCCATCTGCTCGCTCGCCATCTCCTTGCCCCAGCCCGCGAAGGGGTCGAGCCAGGCGGTGACACGATCCTGGACGTGGGGCTCGAACGTCGCCACACCGACAGCGCCGGCACCGGACATCAGCAGGCCGAAGACGATCCAGCTGGTGCGCTCGGTGGCCACGTACAGCATGACGACGAACATGCCGAAGAACAGCAGTGAGGATCCCAGGTCGGTCTCGAAGACCAGGATGAGGATCGAGAACGCCCACACCATGAGGATCGGCCCGAGGTCGCGGCCCCGGGGCAGGTAGAGACCCATGAAGCGGCGGCTGGCCAGGGCCAGGGCGTCGCGCTTGACCATCAGGTATCCGGCGAAGAACACCGCGATGATGATCTTCGCGAACTCACCCGGCTGGATCGTGCCGACGCCAGGGATCTTGATCCAGATCTTGGCGCCGTTCACGGCCGGGAAGAACATCGGAAGGATCAGCAGGAACAGCGCCACCAGCATGGAGATGTAGGTGTAACGCTGCAGGATCCGGTGGTCCTTGAGGGCGATCAGGACGACGACCAGCAGGGCGACGCCGACCGCTGAGAACATCAGCTGCTTGGAGGCGGCGGGGGCGAACGTCTTGAGTGCCTGGAACCGCTCCGACTGGTCCAGGCGCCAGATGAGCGCCAGCCCCAGCCCGTTCAGCAGGGTCGCCAGCGGCAGCAGCAGCGGGTCGGCGTACGGGGCGAACCTCCGCACGGCGAGGTGTGCCACGCCGCCGAGCAGCGCGAGGCCCAGGCCGTAACCGAGCATTCCGGCGGGCAGTTCGCCGTTGAGGGCGAGACCCACGTTGGCGTACGCGAACACCGAGATCAGAACGGCGAAGGCGACCAGCGCCAGCTCGGTGTTACGGCGGCTCGGCGCGTCGATCGCGCCGATGGTGGTCGTGTTGGTGACAACGCTCATGTGCTGAAGGCCCCCTACGGCTTACTGCTTACCGCACTGCAGGGCCAGCTTCTTCTCTTCCTCCGAGAGGCTGGGGCCGGGAGTGGGAGTCGCGGTCTTGGTCCCCTTGGCGGGAGACGTGGCGGACGTGCTGTCGGAGGCGCTGCCGGTTTCGCCCTGGTTCTTGGCGGCATTGGTGTCCGCCTCGGCCGCGCGGCGCTGCGCGTCCTTCTCGCAGGCGGAGGCCTGTGCTTCGAGCTCGCTGATCTTCTTGCGGGCATCGGTGAGGTTGCCCTGGGAGATGGTCGCTTCGACCTTCTTGCGCCAGTAGGGCGGGAGGTACTTCAGTTCGATCTCGGTGTCCTCTTCGACCTTCGAGAGGGACACCCAGGCGAGGTCCTGGCTGATTCCGCGGAACAGCGCGACGTTGTCGTCCTTCGCGCCCACGTAGAACTGGGTCTGGGTCCAGCGGTATCCGCCGTAGACACCGCCGCCGATGACGGCCAGCGCCAGCACGATGTAGAACGACCGCTTCAGCCACCTGCCGCGGCTGCGGGGCTTGACGAAGTCGTCGTCGGTGTACGAGTTGAAGGCGCCGTCCGGGCCGGAGCCGTAACCCATGTCTTCGCCGCTGCCGGGAGGACCGAAGCCCCCGGCCGGCGGCGGCACGGGGCGGCCGAGCCCGGCCGCCCGTCCGGCCGGTGTCTCCATGGCGCGGCCGTCGTTCGTCTGGGCGGCCTGGTTCTCGGCGACCGCACCGACGATGACCGGGGTGTCGTTGAGCTGCCCGGCCAGGGTGTCGTTGCTGTCGACGTCCAGGACGTCGGCGACGATGCAGGTGATGTTGTCGGGGCCGCCGCCGCGCAGAGCGAGCTGGATGAGGTCCTGGATGGTCTCCTGGGGGCCCTGGTAGCTGGCCAGGGTCTCTTCCATCGTCTGGTGGGAGACGACGCCCGAGAGCCCGTCCGAGCAGATCAGGTAGCGGTCACCGGCGCGGACCTCCCGGATGGAGAGATCGGGCTCCACGTGGTCGCCGCTGCCCAGGGCCCGCATGAGCAGGGAGCGCTGCGGGTGGGTGGTGGCCTCTTCCTCGGTGATCCTGCCCTCGTCGACGAGACGCTGGACCCAGGTGTGGTCCTGGGTGATCTGCGTGAGTACGCCGTCGCGCAGGAGATAAGCCCGGGAGTCGCCGACGTGGACGAGGCCGAGGCGCTGACCGGTCCAGAGCAGGGCGGTGAGCGTCGTGCCCATCCCCTCCAGCTGGGGGTCCTCCTCGACCATGACGCGCAGCTGGTCGTTGGCCCGCTGGACCGCCGTACCGAGCGAGGTGAGGATGTCGGAGCCCGGGACGTCGTCGTCGAGCTGGACGAGCGTGGAGATCACCTCGGAGCTGGCGACCTCTCCGGCCGCCTGGCCGCCCATGCCGTCGGCGATGGCGAGAAGGCGGGGTCCGGCGTAACCGGAGTCCTCGTTGCCTTCCCGGATCATGCCCTTGTGCGATCCGGCGGCGAAGCGCAGGGACAAGCTCATGCGCACCTCGCCCGTCGGCTCGGGGTACAGCCGGTCTCGAGCCACACTGCCCACCCTCCGGTCGGGAGCCGCGCCGGGTCCGTCTTCAGGACCGCTGCGGCTCGCTCGCTCCGCTCGCTCATTGTCGTACTACTTCCGCAGCTCGATGACGGTCTTGCCGATGCGGATCGGCGCGCCCAGCGGAACAGGTGTCGGGGTGGTGAGCCGGGTCCGGTCGAGATAGGTGCCGTTGGTGGACCCGAGGTCCTCGACGATCCACTGGCCGTCACGGTCCGGATAGATCCTGGCATGCCGACTGGACGCGTAGTCGTCATCCAGCACGATCGTTGAATCGTGCGCACGGCCCAGGGTGATGGTCTGCCCCTGGAGCGCGACGGTGGTGCCGGTGAGCGTTCCTTCGGAGACGACCAGCTTGGTGGGTGCCCCGCGGCGCTGGCGCCCGGACTGCTGGCGCTGCTGAGGCGGCGCTGCTTGTTGTTGGCGCCCCTGCTGCGGTCGGGCGTCACCGGCAGTGCGGCGTGAGCCGCGCTGCGTGACGCGCGTACCGAACAGGTCGCTGCGAATGACCTGAACGGCCACGATTACGAATAGCCACAGAACAGCCAGGAAACCTAGCCGCATGACCGTCAGGGTCAGCTCTGACATTGCCCCCGCTTCACCCTTCGGCTTGCCGGTAAACGATGGTGGTGCTGCCCACGACGATCCGCGAGCCGTCGCGGAGCGTAGCGCGGGTGGTGTGCTGCCCGTCCACCACGATGCCGTTGGTGGACCCGAGATCCTGGATCGTCGAGGGCGTTCCGGTCCGGATCTCACAGTGCCGGCGCGATACGCCGGGGTCGTCGATCCGCACGTCGGCGTCGGTGCTTCGTCCCATCACCAACGTCGGGCGGGAGATCTGATGGCGGGTGCCGTTGATCTCGATCCAGCGCCGCACCTGGGCGCCCGGCGCGGAGCCGGACGCGGCCGGCGGGCGCCAGTCGCTGGAGGAGCCCCCGGCGCCCGGCGGCGGGGCCGGAGGCATGGGCGGGGCGGAAGCAGGCGGGTAACCGTAACCGCCCTGCCCCTGCGGGGCGGCGGGGCGGTTCGGCTGGGAATGGGGAGCGGGGCCGCTCTGCTGGCCCTGCTGCTGTGACGAACTCGATGCCAGGGTCCGGCTGCGTACGCGGTAGAGACCCGTGTCGAGGTCGTCCGCCTTCTCCAGGTGGACCTTGATCGGGCCCATGAAGGTGTACCGCTGCTGCTTGGCGTAGTCACGTACGAGGCCGGACAGCTCGTCGCCGAGCTGGCCGGAGTACGGGCTGAGCCGCTCGTAGTCAGGAGTGCTGAGCTCGACGATGAAGTCGTTGGGTACCACGGTCC
Source organism: Streptomyces sp. NPDC014623 (assembly GCF_043088245.1). NCBI lineage: Bacteria > Bacillati > Actinomycetota > Actinomycetes > Kitasatosporales > Streptomycetaceae > Streptomyces > Streptomyces sp. NPDC014623. The sequence goes on from NZ_JBIBZU010000025.1 coordinate 15,257, forward strand.
GCTCGCGGTTCCAGATCGTCGCGTTGTTGTCGCACTCGCGCTGGAGGGCTCCCGCGATCTCGACCGGCTGTACCTCGGACTTGAAGACCTTGGCGAAGGTGCCGTTGACCAGACCTTCGAGACGCTGCTCGAAACGCTTCATGACTCCCATGGGGCACCTCCTCCGGTGTCGTCATCCCTGCACTGCTTGCTGATCGTATCCACGCGTCGGGAAATCGGCTGGTTCCCCTTGTCTGCACAGAGGATGAGTGTCACCTCTCACACGGATCGTAGAGGTGGCCTCCTGACAGTGTCCCGCACTCCGGGTGCACTCAGGAGGAGTGGGGCCGGGCTTTCCGCGTTCCCGCTTCCCCTCGTGGGTCCGGCGAAACAACGGATGTGAATCCACCCTGTCCAGCGTGCTAATCTTCCGGATGTCGCCAGGCGCTCACACCACACGGTGAGAGAGTCTGAAAACACCACTCATGCGCGAGTGGCGGAACGGCAGACGCGCTGGCTTCAGGTGCCAGTGTCCTTAGGGACGTGGGGGTTCAAATCCCCCCTCGCGCACAACAGGCGGTCGCTTGCGACTGCCAAGTTGGTTCGACAGAGCCCCTGCACCGGAAAGATCCGGTGCAGGGGCTCTTCGTTGTGCGGATCTTCTTGGGTGGGTCCTGGGCGGCCGGCGTGGCTCTTTCTCCGAAGCCGCTTGTTGCCGGCCTGCGCCTGCCGGTCCCGGATGTGTGCTCCTGGGTCGTCCTCGGGCGGGCAGGCGTGGGCTGCGGACGATGAGGGGACCCGTACCTGGTGCAGAAGTGCGGGCGGAGGTGCTTGCTGTTTCACGTGAACGCCGGAGCCGTGTCGAAGATCCGTACCGGAGAAGTGCTTCGCGTGAACCCGTTCGACGCATCGGCGAGCGGTGCGGGCTCGGCCGCCCGGGCTTCGAGCGGCGGCTTCGACTTCTGGACGACGAGATCGCCTTCCGCCCGAGCATGCTTGCAGGTTCCGCCTGGCGCGCAGGTTTTCCACAGGTCGGTTCCCAAGCTGTCCACAGAGGCGGGATGTTGTCACGGGACAGGCGTACCGTCGTCCGCGGTTGGTGTCGGACGGACGGAACAGCTGAACGAGGCGGGGGAGGCGACGCTCCATGGGCGAAGGCGAGTCGACGGCGGCGACACGGCGGGCGGCAGCGGAGAGGCGCATTCCGGTTGTTCCCGGTTTCGCGCGGCCTGTGGCCGCAGGAGTCAGGCCGCCCGGGGCCGGGGCGGTGTCGCCGAAGGCAGCCGGCAAGGCGCTGAGGCTCAAGACACCCCGGGCCGCGCACCGTGCTCTGGTCCTGCCCGCCGGAAGGCCCGACGCAGTGGACGCGGTGGAGGAGTCGAACCGGGGCCGGGTACCTGGCCTGACACCCATACGGGTGGGGCGGATGGCGGCAACGCCGTTCGCGTTTCTGCGCGGCTCGGCCGGCTTGATGGCCCATGACCTGACGGGCACGCCGGTCACGGGGGTGGGTGCCCAGTTGTGCGGTGACGCGCATGCGGCCAACTTCGGTCTGTACGGCGATGCGCGCGGCAACCTGGTCATGGACCTCAACGACTTCGACGAGACCGTCTTCGGTCCATGGGAGTGGGATCTCAAGCGGCTCGCCACCTCACTGGTGCTCGCAGGCCGGGAGGCGGGGGCGGACGAGGACACCTGCCGACAGGGCGCGTACGACACGGTGGGTGCGTACCGGCGCACGATGCGCCTGCTGGCCGGTCTGCCCGCGCTCGACGCGTGGAACGCCATCGCGGACGAGGAACTCGTCTCGTACACCGACGCGAGGGACCTGCTCGGGACCCTGGAGCGGGTTTCCGCCAAGGCACGCAACAACACGAGTGCCCGCTTCGCCGCCAGGTCCACCGAGGAGTGCGAGGACGGTGGCCGCCGCTTCGTCGACGCACCGCCCGTGCTGCGCCGGGTGCCCGACGCGGAGGCGTCGGCCGTGGCGGCGGGGCTCGAGGGTTACCTCGGGACGATCTCGGAGGACAAGGTTCCGCTGCTGGCCCGCCACGCGATCCATGACGTGGCGTTCCGGGTGGTCGGCACGGGAAGTGTGGGAACCCGGTCGTACGTGGTGCTCCTGCTCGACCATCGTGGCGAGCCGCTTGTCCTGCAGGTGAAGGAGGCCCGCCCCTCCGTGCTGGCCCCTTATCTCCCCCAGGTCGGCTTCGAGGTGCCGGACGTGGTGCACGAGGGACGTCGGGTGGTGCTCGGACAGAAGCGGATGCAGGTCGTCAGTGACATGTTGCTCGGCTGGGCCGAGGTCGACGGCAGGCCCTGCCAGGTGCGCCAGTTCAGGAACCGCAAGGGCAGTGTGGATCCCTCCGCGCTCGCAGCGGACCAGGTGGACGACTACGGGCGGATGACCGGGGCGCTGCTGGCCAGGGCCCACGCACACAGCGCCGACCCCCGGCTGCTCGCGGGTTACTGCGGGAAGAACACCGAGCTGGACGCCGCAGTGGCCGATTTCGCGGTGACGTACGCGGACCGGACCGAGGCGGATCACGCCGAGCTCCTCCGGGCGGTCCGAGCCGGGCGGATAGCCGCCGAGCTCGGCGTCTGAGCGGCTTGGCGACACCGTGTGTCCTCATGGTGCGGGTGGTGGCCATACGCTGGACGGGTGACCCACGAAGCCGCCGGGGTGCCGACCACCCGGAACGACGAAGACCGGCAGAAGCCGGGCCGGCAGGACGAGCCGCAGCACGTGCAGGACGCGTTGCGGGGCGAGACGCCGCGAACGGCCCCGGACGATGCGCCGCAGGCGGGTACCGCCGCCGGTGGCACGGCTGGGGATCCGGCCGGCGGCGGGGGTGGTGAGGCGGGCGACGACGCGGTGACGGATGCGAGCGGTGCGCCTCGTCCTGCGGAGCGGCTCGCCAAAGCGGTCCGGGTGGCCGAGCAGGCGTTGATCGAGTTCGAGATCGCGGTGGAGACCTTCCGGGTCGAGGTGGAGAACTTCTCGCGGCTGCACCACCAGAAACTCGGCCCGATGTACGCACGCCTCGATGAGCTCGATGCGCAGATCGCGGAGGCGCGGGCCGCGAGGACCGGCGATCCGGAGGATCTGCGCAAGGCGCAGGAGGCACGGTCGATCGTCATGCCGATGCCCGGCGTCGACGAGCTCTTCCACGACTGGATGGACTCGGACGGGCTCTCGCCCGAGGCCTCGGCCATGCTCACCGAGCAGCCCGTCCGGCCGCCGAAGCGGGTGAGGCCGGGTGAGGAGGCGCGCAAGCTGTACCGGGAACTGGCCCGCCAGGCCCACCCGGACCTGGCTCCGGACGAGAAGGAGCGGGCACGGCGTGACGAATTCATCGCTCGCGTCAACGCGGCCTACGGACGTGGCGACGTGGCGTTGCTGAAGGAGCTGGCCGCCGAATGGGCGGCGGGCCCTGTGATCCCGGAGCTGAGGCTGAGCGAGAGCGAGGAGCTGTACGCGCGGCTGGAGTGGCTCAGCCGTCGTAAGGAGCTGCTGACGGCTCTGGCCCAGGAGCTGGAGGAAAGCGCGATCGGCTCGATGCTGCGGATGGCACCGGACGATCCCGACCGGCTTCTGGACGATATCGGCGAAAAGCTTCTGGCGGAGGTGTCCCAGCGTGAGAGCGAGCTGGCAGGCCTGGTGCAGTAGCGTTCCGGATGACCCTGGCGCGTACGTACGAGAGAAGGCATACCCATGAATTTCGCTCCGCTGCCCTCGGTGGACGCCGCGGCCGTTCCGTCGGACGGTTTTGTGCTGGACGTCCGTGAGGACGACGAATGGGCGGCCGGGCATGTCGAGGGCGCACTGCACATCCCCATGAGTGACTTCGCCGACCGCTTCGGCGAGCTGACCGAGGCGGCCGGTGACGGTCGGCGCGTACATGTGATGTGCCGCGTCGGAGGCCGGTCCGCCCAGGTCACTCAGTATCTGGTGCGACAGGGCATCGACGCCGTGAACATCGATGGCGGCATGCATGCCTGGGACGGTGCCGGGCGTCCGATGGTCACGGATGACGGAAGCCCGGCTTTCGTCCTCTGAGAGCACGGTGTCCCGTTCCGCAGGAGCCTTGAGCGGTGGGCCTGCCGCACGGCGTGTCTTTCCGGCCGGTGCGGCAGTGCGGGCGGGGCCGCTCGCGCCGTCGGGTGTAGTCGACGGGCATACGCAGGCAGGGGCGTCGTCCGGTGCCGGGTCGCTGGGCACGGGTTGCTGTCCGGGCAGGGCGTTGCACGGGGGCGTCAGCGGTCGAAGTCGATTTCGACCTCCGGGGTGACGGGGTGCGACTGGCACGCCAGGACGAAGCCGGCTCCGGTCTCCTCCGGTTCCAGCGCGAAATTGCGGTCCATCCGCACCTCGCCCGACACCAGGAAGGCCCGGCAGGTCCCGCACACTCCTCCCTTGCAGGCATACGGAGCGTCCGAGCGGCTTCGCAGCACCGTGTCCAGCAGCGATTCACCGCCCTGGACCGGCCAGCTGCCCGACCGCCCGTCGAGGGTCGCCGTAAGTCTGCTCTCCGACGGTGTGACCACCTGGGTGGCCGCCGGCGAAGCCGTCACCTGGCCGGTGACGTGGAAGATCTCCTGGTGGATGCGGGACCGGTCGGCTCCGAGTGCGCGCAGCGCGCTCTCCGCACCCCTGACCAGGCCGAGAGGCCCGCACAGGAACCAGCCGTCCACGTCGGGAACCGACAGCAGGGCGGGCAGCAGTCCGGTGAGCCGCTCGCGGTCCAGACGGCCTGAATGCAGCCCGGCAGCCTGTTCCTCCCGGGACAGTGAGGTCACCAGCTGAAAGCGGTCCGGATAGCGGTCCTTGAGGTCCGCCACCTCGTCGAGGAACATCGTCGACGCAGCTGTCCGGTCACTGCGAATCAGACAGAAACGCGCCAGAGGTTCCCGTGCCAGCAGTGTCGCCGCCATCGACAGCACCGGTGTGATGCCGCTGCCACCGACGACCGCGGCGAAATTGCCCGGGCGCGGAGCGAGGACGAAACGGCCCGTCGGGGCCATGGCCTCCACCTGGTCCCCGACCGCCAGCTCCTTGAGGGCGTACGTGGAGAAGGTGCCTCCGTCGACCATGCGGATGCCCACCCGGAGCAAGGGGGCGCCCGGTTGCTCGGTGGCAGGTGTGCAGATCGAGTAGGACCGTCGGATCTCCTCGTCGCCGACGTGGTGGCGCACGTTCAGGTGCTGGCCGGGAGTGTGCCGGAAGGTCTCGCGCAGCGCGGCCGGCACGGCGAAGGTGACGGCCACCGCGTCGTCCGTGATCCGTTCGATCTCGCTGACCCGGAGCGGATGGAACATCTACAACTCCTTGAAATGGTCGAACGGTTCGCGGCACGTCACACACCGGCGCAGCGCCTTGCAGGCCGTGGAGGAGAACCGGCTCAGCAACTCCGTGTCCGTGGAACCGCACTGGGGACAGCGCACCGAGAGCGTCAGCGGCACCGGCCCGGCCGGCCCGCTTCGCGGACGTGGCGGCGCTATGCCGAACGCTGCGAGCTTCCGGCGCCCTTCGTCGCTGATGTCGTCCGTCGACCAGGCAGGGGCGAGGACCGTGACCACGGAGACCCCCGTGACCCCGTGGTCGTGCAGCACACGCTCGATGTCGGTGGACATGGCTTCGATGGCGGGGCAACCGGTGTATGTCGGCGTGAGCCGCACGGTGACCTTGCCCGCCTCGTCCACCCGTACGCCGCGAAGTACGCCGAGCTCGTCCAGGGTGAGGACCGGTAGCTCGGGATCGGGCACGGAGCCCGCCAGCTGGTGGAGTTCCGCCTCGAGTGGTGTTTCGGTGGTCACCACGATGCCCCCGGGTGGCTGCGGTGAAGATGCTGCATCTCGGCGAGCATCCGCCCGAACGGCTCCGTGTGCAGGCCCTGCCGTCCGGCTCCGGCCGTCCAGGCCCCGGACTGCGGTCCTGACGGGAGGTTCAGGGTGGCCCGGTGCACCACTGAGGTGACAGCGGCCAGCCAACGGTCGCGCAGAGCGTGCGGGTCAACGTCGACTCCTTCGACGGGTTCGAACAGCTCGCCGGTGAACCTCCACAAGGCATCGAGCGCGAGCTGCATGCGCTCATGGCTTTCCGCGGTGCCGTCGCCCAGGCGCAGGACCCACTGTTCCGCGTGGTCCCGGTGGTAGGCGACTTCCTTGACGACCTTGGCCGCGAGATCTGTGAACTCGCCCTCACCGGCGGCCAGCTCCTTGTACAGCAGGTGCTGGTAGACGGAGAAGTAGAGCTGGCGGGCGATGGTGTGGGCGAAGTCGCCGTTCGGCTGCTCCACCAGCTGGACGTTTCGGAAGGCCCGCTCCTCACGGAGGTAGGCCAGCTGGTCCTCATCCCCTACGAACGAGAGCAGCGTTCTGGCCTGTCCCAGAAGGTCCAGAGCGATGTTGGCCAGAGCCACCTCCTCCTCCAGCACCGGGGCACGGCCCGCCCACTCCCCCAGCCGGTGCGAGAGCACCAGCGCGTCGTCGCCGAGGGCGAGGGCCGCGCTCACAGGTGCTTCACCCCTTCCGGGATCTCGTAGAACGTGGGGTGTCGGTAGGGCTTGTCCCCGGCGGGTTCGAAGAAGGAGTCCTTCTCGTCCGGCGAGGAGGCGGTGATCTCCGTCGAGGGGACAACCCAGAGGGAGACGCCTTCCGAACGGCGTGTGTACAGATCACGGGCATTGCGCAGAGCCATCTCGGCGTCCGGCGCGTGCAGGCTGCCGGCATGGGTGTGGGACAGCCCGCGACGGGAACGCACGAACACCTCCCACAGTGGCCAGTCGGTCGAACTGCTCATGAGGTCGCCTCCATGGGCTGGGCGGCTGATCCGGTGGGACCGGGCCGTGCCGCGTGCTTGTCTGCGTACGCCGCTGCCGCGTCGCGGACCCAGGCGCCCTCTTCGTGAGCCGTGCGCCGCTGGGTGAGCCGTTGCTCGTTGCAGGGACCGTTGCCCTTGAGGACCTCCTGGAACTCCCTCCAGTCGATCGCTCCGAAGTCGTGCTGCCCGAGCTCCTCGTTCCACCGGATGCCGGGGTCGGGGAGGGTGAGCCCGAGCGCTTCTGCCTGCGGTACACAGATGTCGACGAAGCGCCGGCGCAGCTCGTCGTTGGAGTGCCGTTTGATCTTCCACGCCATTGACTGGGCCGAGTGTGCCGAGGCGTCGTCAGGCGGACCGAACATCATCAGAGAGGGCCACCACCAGCGGTTCACCGCGTCCTGCGCCATTTCGTGCTGGGCGGGGGTACCCCGGCTCAGGGCGAGCAGCAGCTCGTACCCCTGGCGCTGGTGGAAGGACTCCTCCTTGCAGATCCGGACCATCGCCCGCGCGTACGGGCCGTAGGAGCAGCGGCAGAGCGGTACCTGGTTGGTGATAGCGGCACCGTCCACCAGCCAGCCGATCGCACCCACGTCCGCCCAGGTCAGCGTGGGGTAATTGAAGATCGATGAATAGCGCTGACGCCCGGCGTGCAGTTTGTCGAGGAGTTCCTCGCGGCTGGTCCCCAGGGTCTCCGCCGCGCTGTACAGATAGAGGCCGTGTCCCGCCTCGTCCTGCACCTTCGCCATCAGGATGGCCTTACGGCGCAGCGAGGGTGCTCGTGAGATCCAGTTGGCCTCGGGCTGCATGCCGATGATCTCTGAATGTGCGTGCTGGGCCATCTGACGGATCAGGGTCGCCCGGTACGCGTCCGGCATCCAGTCCCGTGGCTCGATCCGGTCGTCGGCCGCCACCGCTGCGTCGAACACCCTGAGGCGCTCCGCCTCCGCCGCGCCTGCTGTCCCCTGCGTCGTCTGGTCCGCAGTCACTGCCGCCATCACGGGCTCCCTACCGACCGGTCGTTCGGGTGAGTGGCTTCAATGGTGAGCCGGGGGCCCTTAGGGTGTCAAGCCTGTGGATAACTGAGTGGTGATCGACGTGATCGGGGCGGGATGGACGCGGACCACGGTGGGCGTGCCGGAAACGAGAAGAAGCTCGCCTGGCCCGGTGTGACGGCCCGGGAGCACGCGGATCAGGAGGCCGGGGCCGCCTCTGCGGGAATACCGGACGGAGATGCGGATTCTCTCCCGAGCCCGGCGCCGGTCGTCGCGGCGCCGTGTGACGCCGCCACCGGCTGCGTACCGGGGCCCGCCGGAAGCCGCCAGGGCAGCGGTATGGCCGCGCTGTCGCTTCCGTATCAGGTCGCCGCGACGCTGGTTCTGTGCGTCATCGGGCTGCTGGCCTGCGCACACATAGCCATGATCTTTCTGCATGTCGCGCCGTCCAACACACTGACGAAACAGCACGGCGAAGTGGTCGAGGACTGGGTCTTTCCCGAGTTCGAGCAGAACTGGAAACTGTTCGCGCCCAATCCGCTCCAGCAGAACATCTCCGTGCACGTGCGGGCCGAAGTGGCCGACAACGGTGCCGACGGCAGCAGTGTCACCCGCTGGTTCAACCTCTCGCGTGACGACGGCGAGCGGATACGCGGCAACCTTCTCCCCAGCCACATCGACCAGAACGAACTGCGCCGTGCCTGGGACTTCTACACCGGGTCCCACGACAGCGAGAACCGTCCCAACGGCCTGCGCGGCGAGTTGTCCGAGCGCTACATCCGCCGCATCGTCATGCTGCGCCTCGCCGAGCACGGTTACGGCGGCGCTGTCGAGCGCATCCAGGTGCGGTCCGAAGTGCGTCCCGTCGGGGCCCCGGCGTGGAGTGGCGAGAAGATCAGCACCCGGCCGGAGTACAGGGAGCTCCCGTGGTGGACCGTCACCCCGTCCGACCTCTCCAGGACGACCGCGGCGGATCAGGCCTCGCAGGCCGGGAAGGCGGAGAAATGAGCGCCCCCACTCCGGTCCGTGAACGCGCCGACAGCGCAGGCCATTCGCTCGCCGGCGCCGTCCAGCGCGTCACGGCCTCTCCCCTCGGCGCTTACCAGAGCGCCGTCGTCCGCATCGGTGTCTCCACCACCTATCTGCTGTTCCTGCTGCGTGAACTGCCACACCGCCACGAGTTGTACGGGCCGGACGGGCCGTGGAGCTGGGACATGGCGCGCCGGCTCATCACCAACAACGACGCCTTCACCGTCCTGATGTGGTCGGACAGCGCGATCTGGTTCGAGACCGTCTACGCGCTCACCCTGGTGTCGGCGGCGCTTCTGATGACTGGCTGGCGGACCCGTGCCACCTCCGTCGTGTTCATGGCCGGGGTGCTCTCCCTGCAGAACCGCAGCATCTTCATGGGCGACGGTGGCGACAACGTCATCCACCTGATGGCGCTCTACCTGGTGCTGACCCGCTGTGCGCGGGTCTGGTCCCTGGATGCGCGCCGGGCGTCGCGGGAGGCCGAACGTCTCGCGAAGGGAAGCCGGCCGGGCCGTGACGTCGTGGGGCCGGCCCTGTGGGCGGTCTCCGGATGCGTTCTCCTGCCCGCCACCGTCATGGGGGGCCTCGGTGGCACGTGGTGGTTGCCGTCCCTTCTGTGGGTGCTGTGGCTGGGGAACGGGGCCTGGTGGGCACTGAACCGCTATGCGCCGGACCACGAGATGCGCGCCCTGTCCGACGTGCTGGCCAACCTGGCCCACAACGCCGCTCTTTTCGTGATCATGGCCGAGGTGTGCCTGATCTACGCGACCGCCGGCTGGTACAAGATCCAGGGGTCCCGCTGGCAGGACGGCACCGCGATCTACTACCCGCTCGAACTGGACTACTTCACCCCGTGGCCCGGGCTCTCCGGCCTGCTCGCATCCAGCGCCCTGGTGGTCATGGTGCTGACGTACGCCACGGTCATCGTGCAGGTCGCTTTCCCCTTCACGCTGTTCAACCGACGGGTCAAGAACGTCCTTCTGGTCATCATGATCGGTGAGCACGCCGGGATCTCCGTCCTGCTGGGGCTCCCTTTCTTCTCCATGGCGATGATCGCGGCCGACGCCGTCTTCCTGCCGACGGTCTTCCTGGTGTGGCTGGGGCACAGGGTGTCGCGCGGTCGGCAACGCCTGGTCTCCCGGGCGGCGGGCAGGCTCCGGCTTCCCGGGCAGCGGCGGGCGGGTACGGATGACGAGGAGGCCACGCGCAGCGGTGGGGGCAAGGGCCATACGCTCGTCGGGTGACCAGCGAGACCGGCAGTACAGAAGAGCCCCGTGCGGCAGCCGCGCCCGATCCGTCCGCGGAACCGATCCAGTACGACGACGGGTACGGCGCCGTGATCGGTGTCGGACCTCACCCGTTGCCCTGGCCCGAGGGAGAGCGGTACGACCCCGAACTCCTTGCCCACGGTGACCGGCGCAATGTGGGCGACGCCTACCGGTACTGGACGCGGGAGGCGATCGTCGCCGATCTGGATCTCCGGCGGCACGACTTCCATGTGGCGGTGGAGAACTGGGGCCATGACTTCAACATCGGTTCGGTGGTGCGGACCGCCAACGCCTTCCTGGCGAAGGAGATCCACATCGTGGGGCGGCGCCGCTGGAACCGGCGGGGCGCGATGGTCACCGACCGCTACCAGCATGTGCGGCACCACCCGGACACGGCGGATCTGACTGCCTGGGCGGAGACCGAAGGGCTCCCGATCATCGGGATCGACAACCTCCCCGGGGCCGTGGCGCTGGAGCGGACGGAACTGCCGCGCCGCTGTGTGCTGCTGTTCGGGCAGGAGGGGCCCGGGCTGACGGAGGAAGCGCGTCGGCATGCCTCGATGGTGTGCTCGATCGCGCAGTTCGGCTCGACGCGGTCGATCAACGCCGGCGCCGCGGCCGCCATCGCCATGCACGCGTGGGTGCAGCGCCACGCGGACATTCCGGATCCACGGGGCGGATGACCGGTGGAGCGGGTCCCCGCTCCACCGGACGTCCTGCGGCCGGCTTCCCAGGGCCTGCTCAGGCCTGACGGCGGACTTCCACCACCCGGAACCGGTTGGACACGAACGCCCCGTCGCAGAGCGCCGCGTTGGCCGCAGGGTTGCCTCCTGAACCGTGGAAGTCGGAGAAAGCAGCCGTCTGGTTGACGTACACACCGCCGGTGAGATTCAGCGAGAGCTGAGCCGACTCGTCGAAGCAGACCTCCTCCACCGCACGCTCCACCTCGGGTGAGGTGGTGTACGCGCCGACGGTCATCGCACCCTTCTCGCGGACCGTGCGGCGCAGCAGGTCCAGCGCGTCGGAGGTCGAGTCGACGGCGACCGCGAACGAGACCGGGCCGAAGCATTCCGAAAGGTAGGCCGCCCCGTCGTCGGACTTGGCGCCGTCGAGCTTCACGAGAGCCGGCGTACGCACCACGGCCTCGGGGAAGTCGGGGTTGGCCACAGGGCGCGAGGCGAGTGCTACGTCGCCCAGGGCCGCCGCCCCTTCGACCCGGGCCTTGACGTCCGGGTTCACCAGGGCGCCGAGCAGTCCGTTGGCCCGGGCGTCGTCACCGAGAAGCCCACTCACGGCCTCGGCGATGTCGGCCACCACCTCCTCGTAGGACTTGGCGCCCGCGTCGGTCGTGATGCCGTCGCGCGGGATGAGCAGATTCTGCGGGGTGGTGCACATCTGGCCGCTGTAGAGGGAGAGCGAGAAGGCCAGGTTGGAGAGCATGCCCCGGTAGTCGTCGGTCGAGTCGAGGACGATCGTGTTGACCCCCGCCTTCTCGGTGTAGACCTGGGCCTGCCGGGCGTTGGTCTCCAGCCAGTCCCCGAAGGCGGTGGACCCCGTGTAGTCGATGATCTTGACCTCGGGTCGTACCGCCAGGGTTTTGGCGATGCCCTCTCCTGGCCGCTCGGTCGCCAGGGCGACGAGATTCGGGTCGAAGCCCGCCTCGGTCAGCACCTCGCGAGCCAGCCGCACGGTGAGGGCCAGCGGCAGGACCGCCCGCGGGTGCGGCTTGACCAGCACGGGATTCCCGGTCGCCAGCGAGGCGAAAAGGCCTGGATAGCCGTTCCACGTGGGAAAGGTGTTGCAGCCGATCAGCAGGGAGACGCCCCGGCCGGTTGCCGTGTACGACTTGTGGAGCTGCAGCGGGTCGCGCTTCCCCTGGGGTTTCGACCAGTCGGCGCTGCGCGGCGTACGCGTCTGTTCCTCGTAGGCGTACGCCACGGCTTCCAGACCGCGGTCCTGGGCGTGCGGGCCGCCCGCCTGGAAGGCCATCACGAACGCCTGCCCACTGGTGTGCATCACGGCGTGGGCCAGCTCGTGCGTACGCGCGCTGATCCGGGCGAGGATCTCCAGGCAGACCAGGGCCCTCGTCTCCGGACCGGCCGCACGCCAGGAGCCCATGGCAGCGCTCATGGCCGGAAGCAGGATGTCCGGGTCGGCGTGTGGATACTCGACGCCGAGCTCCGGCCCGTACGGCGAGATCTCTCCGCCCGTCCAGCCGTCGGTGCCGGGCTGGCCGAGATCCAGCCGGGTGTCGAGCACGGCGTCGAACGCGGCCTTTCCCTCAGCCGCGCCGAGGCTGCCGGGAAGGCCCCCCTCGCCGTAGGCCTTCGGGTGCTCGGGGTGCGGAGACCAGTAGGCGCGCGTGCGGATCGCTTCGAGGGCCTGGTCGAGCGTCGGACGGTGGATCTCGGACAGCTTCGCGGGGGAAAGCTCGGCGGCCATGGCGGACCAACTCCTCGTCGAGCCGGGCAGGGATGTACTGACGGAGTTAGAGTAACCGAACGATCGGTCGGTACAAGGGGCCCGAAGAACCTGTGGACACGTCATGGGGGAGGATCGCGGTCATGACCACGGCCAAGCGGGACACGTACACCCCGGAAACACTCCTGACCGTTGCCGTCCGCGTATTCAACGAGCGCGGCTACGACGGCACGTCCATGGAGCACCTTTCCAAGGCGGCGGGCATCTCCAAGTCGTCCATCTACCACCATGTGGCGGGCAAGGAAGAGCTCCTGCGGCGCGCGGTGAGCCGGGCTCTCGACGGGCTCTTCGGCATCCTCGACGAGCCGGGGGCCATGCGGGGGCCCGCGATCGCCCGGGTCGAATACGTCACGCGACGTACGGTCGAGGTGCTGATGGCGGAGCTGCCCTACGTGACGCTGCTGCTGCGCGTGCGTGGCAACACGAGGACGGAGCGCTGGGCCCTGGAGCGCCGGCGCGAGTTCGACCAGCGGGTGTCCGAGCTGCTCAGGGCCGCGGTGGCGGCCGGTGATCTTCGCGCGGACGTGGACATACGCCTGGCGACCCGGCTGCTCTTCGGCATGGTGAATTCACTGGTCGAGTGGTACCGCCCGCAGCCCGGCGGTTCCTCGGAGGCCGAGCAGCTCGCGGACACGGTCGTCCGGCTCGCCTTCGAGGGGATGCGGGCCGCCTGAACCCGGAGAGCGACCCTAGGCGAGCTCGGCCGGGCGGTCCGGACGCGTACCCAGGTCGGTCTCCTCGAACACCAGCAGGGTGCGGGTGGACAGCACCTCGGGTATGGCCTGGATCCTGGTCAGGACCAATTCGCGCAGCGCCTGGTTGTCCGGCGTGTGGACCAGGAGCAGGACGTCGAAGTCGCCGCTGACCAGTGCGATGTGGGTGGCCCCCGGAAGCGCCTGGAGCTGTTCGCGCACAGTGCGCCACGAGTTCTGGACGATCTTGAGAGTGATGTAGGCGGAGGCGGACTGTCCCGCTCGTTCGTGATTCACGCGTGCGCTGAAGCCGCGGATCACGCCGTCCTCGACGAGCCTGTTGATCCGGGCGTACGCATTGGCCCGTGAGACATGCACGCGCTCCGCCACGGCGCGCACGGAGGCGCGGCCGTCCGTCTGGAGGATGCGCAGGATGGCGCGGTCGGTGGAGTCCAGCGGCCGTGCGGGTGGAGTGGGGACGGATTCCCCACCCCCCTCGGCCATTTGTTCAGCCGGCATCTGCCCGCGCCTCCCTGTTGTGGACGACCTGCCCTTATCCCAGGCTGTGGAGAACCGTTTGTCCACAGGCCGGAGGTGCCTGTAGCCAAATTGCGCCCGCGACCGAACAATCGGTAGGTGAGGCACACCACAGCGGTGCCGCGCTCACGCCCCGACATTCCGGCACATTTCGACACCCCTCGATATATCTCGATGCCAGGAGGTGCTTGTCATGACGGTCCAGGAGCTGCCCGGCGCAGCCGCCTACCGGCCCACGCCGCCCCCGGCCTGGCGGCCGCTCACCGATCCCGCGCCGCTGCTCCCGGACCCCGAGCCGTACCGCGTGCTCGGTACGGACGCCGCGGCCGGAGCCGACCCCGAGCTGCTGCTGAGGCTCTACGCCGAGCTGGTGCGCGGTCGCCGTTACAACGCGCAGGCCACCGCACTGACCAAGCAGGGCAGGCTCGCGGTGTACCCGTCGAGCACCGGGCAGGAGGCCGCTGAGATCGCCGCGGCACTCGTGCTGGAGGGCCGGGACTGGCTCTTTCCCAGCTATCGCGACACCCTCGCCGCGGTGGCACGTGGTCTGGACCCGGTCGAGGCGCTGACGCTGCTGCGGGGGGACCGGCACACCGGGTACGACCCGCGTGAGCACCGGATCGCCCCGCTGTGCACCCCGCTGGCCACCCAGTTGCCGCATGCCGTCGGCCTGGCGCACGCGGCGCGTCTGAAGGGCGACGACGTGGTGGCCCTCGCGATGGTCGGCGACGGCGGGACGAGTGAGGGCGACTTCCACGAGGCCCTGAATTTCGCAGCCGTATGGCGGGCCCCGGTCGTGTTCCTCGTACAGAACAACGGCTTCGCGATCTCCGTGCCCCTGGCCAAGCAGACCGCGGCGCCGTCCCTCGCCCACAAGGCCGTGGGATACGGGATGCCGGGACGCCTGGTCGACGGCAACGACGCACCCGCGATGCACCAGGTGCTGAGCGAGGCGGTGGCACGGGCGAGGCGGGGTGACGGGCCGACGCTGGTCGAGGCGGTCACGTACCGCATGGACGCCCATACGAATGCCGACGACGCCACCCGCTACCGCGGCGACAGCGAGGTGGAGGCGTGGCGTGCACACGATCCCATCAGGCTTCTCGAGCGGGAGCTGACCGCACGCGGGCTGCTCGACGAGGACGGCATGGAGAGGGTGCGGGAGGCGGCGGAACGGATGGCGGAGGGGCTGCGGGAGCAGATGAACGCCGATCCGGTGCTCGACCCGATGGATCTGTTCACCCATGTCTACGAGGAACAGACCGGCCAGCTGCGGGAGCAGGCGGCAAGGCTGCGCGACGAGCTGGACGCCGAGCACGGCCCGTACGGCGAGAGCGGCACGGAGGAGGAGCGATGACCACTGCTGCCGCGACGGCCGGCGAACGGGCGGCCAAGGCCAGGCCGGTCACGATGGCGCACGCCCTCGGACGGGCGCTGCGCGATGCGATGGCGGAGGATCCGACGGTACATGTCCTCGGTGAGGACGTCGGGACGCTCGGTGGTGTCTTCCGTGTCACCGACGGTCTGGCGAAGGAGTTCGGCGACGACCGCTGCACGGACACACCACTGGCCGAGGCGGGAATCCTCGGCGCGGCCGTGGGCATGGCGATGTACGGACTGCGGCCCGTGGTGGAGATGCAGTTCGACGCCTTCGCGTATCCGGCGTTCGAGCAGTTGGTCAGTCATGTCGCCAAGATGCGGAACCGCACAGGCGGCGCCATGCCGCTGCCCATCACGGTGCGGGTGCCCTACGGCGGCGGGATCGGCGGGGTCGAGCACCACAGCGACTCCTCCGAGGCGTACTACATGGCCACGCCCGGGCTGCACGTCGTCATGCCGGCCACGGTCGACGACGCGTACGGACTGCTGAGGGAATCGATCGCGTCCGACGACCCGGTGGTCTTCCTGGAGCCGAAGAGGCTCTACTGGTCCAAGGCCGACTGGTCGCCGGACGCGCCACCCGCGGTCGAGCCGATCGGGCGGGCCGTGGTCCGGCGTCCGGGGCGCAGCGCGACCCTGATCACCTACGGGCCCTCTCTCCCGGTGTGTCTGGAAGCAGCCGGGGCCGCCACGGCCGAGGGCTGGGATCTCGAGGTGGTCGACCTGCGTTCGCTGGTGCCCTTCGACGACGAGACCGTCGTCGCATCGGTCCGCCGCACGGGGCGGGCGGTGGTCGTCCACGAGTCGTCCGGTTTCGGCGGACCGGGTGGCGAGATCGCTGCGCGTATCACCGAGCGGTGCTTCCACCACCTGGAGGCGCCGGTCCTGCGCGTCGCCGGGTTCGACATTCCCTATCCGCCGCCGATGCAGGAGCGGCATCATCTGCCGGGTGTGGACCGGGTGCTCGACGCGGTCGCCCGTCTGCAGTGGGAGGCCGAGAGCTGATGGCGCAGGTACTCGAATTCAAGCTGCCCGACCTCGGCGAAGGGCTGACCGAGGCCGAAATCGTGCGTTGGCTGGTCGAGGTGGGGGAGGTCGTCACCGTCGACCAGCCGGTCGTCGAGGTCGAGACGGCCAAGGCGATGGTGGAGGTGCCCTGCCCTTACGGGGGCGTCGTGACGGCGCGATTCGGCGAGGAGGGCAGTGAGCTCCCGGTCGGTGCACCGTTGCTGACGGTGGCGGTCGGATCGGTGAAGCCGGTGAGGGAGCAAAGGACTTCCGAGGGCTCCGTCGGCCACAGCACCGAGAGCGGTTCGTCCGGCAACGTGCTGGTCGGTTACGGCACGGGGGCACCTGCCGCACGGAGACGCCGGATCAGGCCCGCTCCCGCTCCGGCCCCAGTCTCGCCTCCGGTGGTGACCACGGCTCCGGCCCTCGGCGTGGTGGAGCCGCATAGCCCCGTTGCCGTGATATCCCCACTGGTCAGGAGGCTGGCGCGGCAACACGGTCTCGACCTCCGAGAGGTTGCCGGGACGGGACGGGACGGGTTGATCCTGCGGACCGATGTCGAGTCCGCTATCAGGGCCGCGGACGGGGAGCGTGCTGCCGGCGCGGCACGGACGGGCCGGCCGGAGCCGGACGCGCCGGCCGGGCGAATCGCGCTGCGCGGGGTCCGGGGCGCGGTCGCGGAGAAGCTCTCCCGCAGCCGGCGGGAGATCCCCGATGCCACATGCTGGGTCGATGCCGATGCCACCGAGCTGATGGCGGCGCGAGCCGCGATGAACGCCGGCGGTTCCGCGGCAGGGGCGAAGGTGTCGGTGCTCGCCCTGCTGGCCCGCATCTGCACGGCGGCTCTGGCGCGGTTCCCCGAACTCAACTCGACGGTGGATCCGGACGCCCGGGAGATCGTGCGGCTTTCCGGCGTCCACCTGGGCTTCGCCGCACAGACGGAGCGCGGTCTGGTCGTTCCGGTCGTCCGGGACGCACATACGCGGAACACGGAGTCGATCGGGGCGGAGATCACCCGGCTGACCGAGGCGGCCCGGGACGGGAAGCTGACCCCGGCGCAGCTCACCGGAGGGACGTTCACGCTGAACAACTACGGGGTGTTCGGCGTTGATGGTTCGACACCGATCATCAACCATCCGGAGGCGGCCATGCTCGGCGTGGGCCGTATCGTGCCCAGACCCTGGGTGCACGAAGGCGAGCTGGCGGTCCGCCAGGTCGTCCAGCTCTCACTCACCTTCGACCACCGGGTCTGTGACGGCGGCACGGCGGGTGGGTTCCTGAGGTACGTGGCCGACTGTGTGGAACAGCCGGCGGTGCTCCTGCGCACGGTGTAGCGGCCCCGGGCCGTGGCCGGCCCGGGGCCGGGCTTCTTCTGAGTCCGGTCCCCGGGGGGCCGCCGTGTACCCGCGGCCCGCATACTCGGGAGCATGACCGCGTATGACGCCATCGTGCTTGCCGGAGGGGCTGCGAAGCGCCTGGGGGGAGCCGACAAGCCAGGGCTCCGTGTGGGCGGCCGTGCGCTGCTCGACCGGGTGCTCGCCGTATGTGCCGACGCCCGGTGCACCGTGGTGGTGGGCGGACGCAGGCCCACCGTGCGTCCGGTCACCTGGACGCGTGAAGTGCCCGAGGGCGGCGGGCCGTTGGCCGCGCTCGGCGCCGGCGTGCGGCACACGGACGCGGAGAGCGTTCTGGTGCTCTCGGCGGATCTGCCGTTCCTGCGTGAGGCGACCGTCCGCTCGCTGCTGGCCGCGGCGGAACCGGAAGCCCGCGAAGGCGCCCTGTGCACCGATCAGGACGGCCGGGACCAGCCGTTGGTCGCGGTCTACCGGGCCGAGCCGCTGCGCCGTGAACTGGCCCTCATCGCCACCGAACACGGCAGCCTCGCCGGTCTCCCCCTGCGGTTGCTGACGAGCGAACTGGATCTGGCCCGGGTCCCGGCCGGTCCCTTGGCTTCGTTCGACTGCGACACCTGGGAGGACATTGCTGCCGCCAGGGCACGGATCAGGGAGCATGGGACCGTGCTGGACGAATGGATCACCGCAGTCAAGAACGAACTGGGCATCGAGCTCGACGTCGACACCGGCGTCCTGCTCGACCTCGCCCGTGATGCCGCACACGGTGTCGCCCGGCCCGCCGCGCCACTGACCACCTTCCTGGTGGGGTACGCGGCGGCGATGGCGAGCAGCGGCAGGAGCCCGGAAGCCGCGGCTGAAGCGGTGGCCGAAGCCTCCCGCAAGGCCACTGCCCTCGCGCTCCGTTGGGAGGAGGAGACGGAGGCGGGCAGCGGGCCCGGCACGCCATGACCGCGCACGGAGGCGATGCGTGGACGGCTGAGGGGGAGCGGGCGGCCGAGGAGGAGCGGGCCGTCGAGCAGGCCCTGGCTCTCGTCGGGCGCCAGCAGCAGGTCGCGCAGTCCCCGCCGGGCCGGCCCGGCGCGACGGTTCCCGCTTCCTCGCCGCCGGCGGCAGAGCCGGGCATGAGCGCAGGCCCTGCACCAGGCACCGCTGCGGCGCCAGGTGCTCCGGCACCAGAAGCTCAGGCATCGAACGCTCGGGCATCAGCCACCTCGAGGCCGGGCGACACCTCTGCACCGGGCTTCCCGGCTCCGGAGGCCCGCGCCCCAGAAGGGCCGGCTTCGGGAGCCTCGGCCTCCGATCCCCCGGCTTCGGGGACCTCGGGTCGTCCTTCCGGCCGACGCGGGACCCCGCCGGCCCACGGTGCGACTCCCTCTTTGCACGTCCACCGAGCCAGGACGACCGCCTGGACCGAAGCACGCGCTCTGGCCGAGCGCCTCGGCCGTACCGCCCCCGCTGTCCACCGGCTGCCGCTGGACCGGGCTGTCGGGCATGTCCTGGCCGAGGCGGTCGTCGCGCTCACCGATCTGCCGTCGTTCGACACCTCGGCCATGGACGGCTGGGTCGTCGCGGGGCCGGGGCCCTGGCGCGTACGGGAGGGGGAAGGGCTGTTGGCCGGTCGCGGTTCCACGGAGCCGCTTCCCGACGGACAGGCACTGCGGATCGCCACAGGCGCACGGCTGCCGGCGGACGCCACCGCCGTGATCCGCAGCGAACACGCACATTTCGACGAGGCCAAGGGCCTGTTGTACGCCACCCGCACAGTAGCCCCGGGCCAGGACATCCGGCCCCGGGGCCAGGAGTGCCGGGCCGGTGACGAGCTCCTGCCCGTGGGAACCGTGGTGACTCCGCCCGTCCTCGGTCTGGCGGCTGCCGCGGGTTACGACGCTCTCGTCACCGCGCCCCGGCCCCGCGTGGACGTCTTCGTTCTCGGCGACGAGCTCCTCGCGGCGGGGCTTCCGCGTGACGGGCTGATCCGGGATGCGCTCGGCCCCATGCTGGCTCCCTGGCTCCGCTCCCTTGGTGCCGAGGTCTCCGAGCCTCGGCGCCTCGGCGACGACGCCGCGGCACTCCGCCAGGCCCTCATCTCCTCCGACGCCGATCTGATCCTGACCACGGGCGGGACCGCCGCCGGACCGGTGGATCATGTCCACCCGGTCCTGGCCGGGATCGGGGCCGAGCTGCTGATCGACGGGGTGGCCGTACGCCCTGGCCACCCCATGCTTCTGGCGCGGCTCGCCGAGGGCGGCCCCTGCCTGGTGGGTCTGCCCGGTAATCCCCTCGCCGCCGTCTCCGGTCTGCTGACGCTGGCCGAGCCGCTGATCAGGGGAATCGCCGGCCGGTCTGCCCAGGTTCCTTACCGTGCGGTCGTCCATGAAGAGGTGCACGGACACCCGCGTGATACCCGGCTGATCCCTGTGATCCATCGCAACGACCGTGTCGTGCCACTCCATTACAACGGTCCCGCCATGCTCCGTGGGGTCGCCGGCGCGGACGGGCTGGCCGTGGTGCCACCCGGCGGGGTACGGTCCGGCACCGAGGTGGAGATCCTCGATCTACCGTGGACCTCGGCACTGCCGTGGACGGAAGGGTGTTTCACGTGAAACTTCCCGGCCACGACGCGATGGCCAGGCGCGCCGACGAACATGTCGTGCCGACCCGGGTGCTTCTGCCCCGGCGAGTGGTGGACAGACCGCTGCGCCAGGTGGCCAAGCGGCTGGCGATGGCTCTCACGGTGCTGGCCGCCACGGTTTTCATCGTCTGGGCCGACCGGGACGGCTACCACGACAACGCCGACAACAAGGTCGACTTCCTCGATGCCGTCTACTACGCGACGGTGACGCTGTCGACCACCGGCTACGGTGACATCGTCCCGTACAGTGACCCGGCTCGGCTCGTCAACGTGGTGCTGGTGACGCCGTTGCGCGTGCTCTTCCTGATCATCCTGGTCGGCACCACCCTCGAGGTCCTGACGGAACGGACCCGGGAGGACTTCCGGCTGAACCGTTGGAGAACCAACTTGCGTGAACACACCGTGGTCGTCGGCTTCGGGACGAAGGGCCGTTCGGCGATCCAGACCCTCTGCGCCACCGGTCTGAAGAAGGACCAGATCGTCATCGTCGACCCGGCCGGCAAGGTGATCGAAGCGGCGAACGGCGAAGGATTCGTGGGCGTACTGGGGGATGCGACGCGCAGCGATGTGCTGTTGCGGGCCGAGGTCCAGAAGGCCCGTCAGATCATCATCGCCACCCAGCGCGACGACACCGCCGTGCTGGTCGCCTTGACCGCGCGTCAGCTCAACAGAGGTGCCAAGATCGTGGCCGCCGTGCGTGAGGAGGAGAACGCGCCGCTGCTGCGGCAGTCCGGCGCCGATGCCGTGATCACCAGCGCGAGCGCGGCGGGACGCCTGCTCGGCCTCTCCGTCCTCAGCCCCAGCGCGGGCACGGTGATGGAGGATCTCATCCAGCAGGGCAGCGGGCTCGATCTCGTGGAACGGCCGGTGATAAAGGCCGAGGTCGGCAAAAACGTACGCGAGACCGATGACCTGGTGGTCAGCGTCCTGCGTGGCCACCGGTTGCTCGGTTACGACGATCCGGCGGCCAGTCCTCTGCAGCTGACGGACCGGGTGATCACGATCGTGCGTGCCTCACCGCTCCATACATCGCCGACGCACCCTACGCAGCAGCCCCAACAGCGCCCTTAGAGCAGGGCCGGACACGACGCGGGCAGGCCCGCCCCCGTCCGGGACTCCGCACGGAGTAGCCTCGCGGCCATGTATGCGATCACGATCCCCGAACCAGGCGGCCCCGAAGCGCTCGTATGGGCCGAGGTCCCCGATCCCGTACCAGGTGAGGGCGAAGTCCTCGTCGAGGTCGTCTCCAGCGCGGTCAACCGGGCCGATGTGCTGCAGCGGCAGGGCTTCTACAACCCCCCGCCCGGCGCCTCCCCCTACCCTGGCCTGGAGTGCGCGGGCCGCGTCGCGGCGCTCGGCCCCGGGGTGACCGGGTGGTCCGTGGGCGACGAGGTGTGCGGACTGCTTGCGGGTGGTGGATACGCGGAGAAGGTGGCTGTGCCAGCAGGCCAGCTGCTGCCCGTGCCCGACGATGTGAGCCTGGCCGATGCCGCGGCGCTGCCCGAGGTGACGGCGACGGTATGGTCCAACGTCTTCATGGTGGCCCACCTGCGCCCCGGTGAGAACCTCCTGGTCCACGGCGGTTCCAGCGGGATCGGTACGATGGCGATCCAGCTCGCCAAGGCCGTGGGCGCGCGTGTGGCGGTGACGGCGGGAGGTCCCGAGAAGCTGGCGCGCTGTCAGGAACTCGGCGCCGACGTCCTCATCGACTACCGCGAGCAGGATTTCGTCGAGGAACTGTACAAGGTGACGGACGGTGCGGGGGCCGACGTGATCCTCGACATCGTCGGGGCGAAGTATCTGGACCGGAACGTGCGGGCACTGGCTGTGAACGGCCGTCTCGCCATCATCGGCCTCCAGGGCGGTGCCAAGGGCGAGCTGAACCTGGGCGCCCTGCTGAGCAAGCGAGCCGCTGTCACGGCCACGTCTCTGCGTGCGCGGCCGCTCGCGGAGAAGGCCGCGATCATCGCGGCGGTACGTGAGCACGTGTGGCCGTTGCTCGCCGACGGTGTCGTGCGGCCCGTCGTGGACCGCACGCTCCCGATGGCGGACGCCGCAGAGGCGCACCGGCTGATGGAGTCCAGCAGCCACATCGGCAAGATCCTCCTGGCCACGCCGCAGGCCTGACACGGGCGTGCCGGAAGCGTGCGCCGGACGCAGCACGTTCGAGAACCACGTCCGGCCCCGTGGTCCGCGCTCATGCCCCACGCGAACGCCGGGGCCCGGCACGCATCGCGTGTGCCGGGCCCCGGGGGCGTACCGCTGCGGTGCGGTGCCGAAGGCTAGAGATACGGCCCGGAGCGCGCCGGTCCGTGCGGATCGGCGCCGCCTTCCTCCTCCTCATGGCCGAGGCCGGGAGGAAGAGCGCGGCGCATGTTCTCCAGCTGCGCACGGGCCGCCATCTGCTGGGCGAACAATGCCGTCTGAATGCCGTGGAAAAGACCCTCCAGCCATCCGACCAGCTGGGCCTGCGCGATCCGCAGCTCGGCTTCAGAAGGCACGGACTCCTCGGTGAACGGCAGCGAGAGCCGTTCCAGCTCCTCCACGAGCTCCGGCGCCAGACCGTCCTCGAGCTCCTTCACCGAGCTCGCGTGGATCTCCTTCAACCTCACCCGGCTCGCCTCGTCGAGAGGAGCTGCCCTGACCTCTTCCAGAAGCTGCTTGATCATGCTGCCGATGCGCATGACCTTCGCGGGCTGTTCGACCATCTCCGTCACCGGGACCTCGCGCGATTCGTCGTCACCGCCACCGTCACCGCCGCCGATAGCCATTCCGTCCTGCCCCACCACGAGGACTTGGGGGTGCTCCTGCGACCGTTCATTCCTCGGCATCTCCATGACGCCATTGTCTCGCACACGGGCATCACCACATGGTGGTGCCCCCGGAAAGGGATGATCACCCTTTTCCGGGGACACCGGGATGCGTGTTCACCGTGGCCGGTCACCCCGCGCGTCACGCAAGGGCCGGACGCGACCCGGAGAGCACCGCGGCCGGCAGTCCCGCGAGCACCGGTACGCCGGACATGGGCGTCACCGGCCACACACCGTCGGGCGCGAGTGCCGAGGGCCACGCGTCACGGTCCGGACGGGTCAGTCCGCGCGGCGTATGCGCAGAGCCAGAAACGCCAGCCCCAGGCCGACCAAGGCGATTCCGCTGCCCAGTGACACGTCCCGCACCTGCCGTGCGGCGGGCTCGTCCAGCGCCTGCCGCCGCTGTACCGCCTCGGAGGGCTGCGGGAACGCCTCGGGCGGGGGCGTGAACGCGGGCACCTCGGCGGGATCAGGGTCCGGCGGCACCTCGTCGGCCGCGGCCTCGGAGCTCGCGGCCTCCTGCGGTGTCAGCGACCGCCCCGGCCGCGCCCGGCCCTCCCCGGCCTGCCGTCCGGCCAGGGAGGACTCTTCGGGGGAGGGACTCGCAGCGGACGAACGGGGGGCCGAGGGCTGCGCCGGAGTCAGGTGAGCCGGCCGTGCGGTCACCGCGGCTCCGTCCTCCCCGTATGCCCAGGCGGGGGGTCCGATCGCCACACCGAGCGCCATCACCAGACAGGCCACGCATCGTGACGGCCGCGGAACCAGGAGTCCTGGAGGCATGAGACCAGCGTCACACGCGCCGAAACGACCGGCATCTCGAGTGCACCCGGAAACCTCACCTCACCGGCAGCGCCGTCCGGAGGAGGCGGACCGGGCAACGAAGGAGGGTGATGAGAGAGGGGCAGCGCGAGGGGTGCAGCTGTTCAGGCGGGGTCGCCCGTGGACACACGCAACTCGAAGTGGGCGCCCCGCTCAGGGATCGCGGTGCCCGAGGAGGGGAACTGGTCGACCACCTGGTCCTCGGCGTAGGTGTTGCCCTCCACCTTGATCTCCTTGATCGTCCAGCCTGCGGCCAGAGCACACGCCTTCGCGGAGAGGATGTCCTTGTAGACGAAACGCGGGGCCTGGACCTTCGCCGGGTCGTCCGTGTCCTCCATGGCGTCCGTGCAGTCCTCTTCGTCCATCGTCCGGTTCCGCTCCGGGGGCTTGTGCTCACCCGCCACCGTGGATTCGCCGGTGCTCGGGTCACCGCCCTTGCCGCCCTCGGAATCGTTATTCATGCTCAGGAAGGTGATCAGGCCCCCGAGCGCGACCAGCGCGACCACGATCGACCCCACGATGACGGGCATGTTGCGCTTGGAGGAGCCTCCCGCGCCCCCCGCGGGCTGCGGCGACATCGTGTACGGAGGCGGAGTCCGCTGCCCGAGGTGCGCCGGTGCGCCGTAGGGCTGGGCCGCCTGCGGGTAGCCGTATCCCGGAGTGGGAGCGGGTGTCGGTGCGCCGTAGGGGCCTGGCTGGTGCTGCTGGTGGGTGTGCGGCTGGTACGGCGTCTGCACGCCCTGCGGCGCCGGCACACCCTGGTCGACGGGAGGGAAGACCGCCGAGCCGACCCCCGAACCGCTGTTCGCCGGACTGCTGCCGCTGATGATCGCCGGAGCACCCGCGGGGCCGCTCGCGTTCAGCACACGCGCGATCTCGTCCTGCATCGCCGCGGCGCTCGGGAAGCGCTCGTTCGGGTTCTTTTTCAGCGCGCGGGCGACGAGGGCGTCCATCGCGGGCGTGATCGAACGGTTGATGCTCGACGGGGCGACCGGCTCCTCCTGCACATGCGCGTACGCGATGGCGAGCGGGGAGTCCGCATCGAACGGGATGCGTCCCGTGAGCAGCTGGAAGAGCATGATGCCGACCGAGTACAGGTCGGAACGCGCGTCGACGCCGCGGCCGAGCGCCTGCTCGGGGGAGAGGTACTGCGGGGTACCCACGACCATGCCGGTCTGGGTCATCGAGGTGACGCCCGACTGCATGGCCCGGGCGATGCCGAAGTCCATCACCTTGACGACGCCACGCTTGGTCATCATCACGTTGCCGGGCTTGATGTCGCGGTGGACCAGGCCCATCTCGTGGCTGGTCTCCAGGGCGGCGAGCACATCGGCCGTCACCTTGAGGGCCTTGTCGGCCGGCATCGCGCCGTACTGCTGGATGTCCGACTGGAGCACGGAGCCCAGCGGCTGTCCCTCGACGTACTCCATGACGATGTACGGCATCAGTGCGCCGCCCAGCTCGTCCTCGCCCGTGTCGAACACCGAGACGATGTTGGTGTGCTGCAGCTTGGCGACGGCTTGCGCCTCGCGCCGGAACCGCTCGCGGAAGGACTGCTCGCGCCCGAGCTCCGTGTGCAGCGTCTTGATGGCGACCTGCCGGTCCAGCGCGGAGTCGTACGCGAGGTAGACGGAAGCCATACCGCCCTCGCCGAGCAGGTCGCGCAGCTGGTAGCGGCCGCCGGCCACGGAACCGCCCGCGTAACGCCCCTGTGCGCCGTCGTGGCTCATGACTTGCATCCCCCTCGGCGCCCGGCGGACGCGATCATCCCTGTTACGGGCCAAGTCTGCCCGAGGGGTCCGACACGTCAAGCCGGGTGCCCGTTCCGTGACCCTACGCACAAGAAGCGTCTCGGAAGCGTTACAGGAAGCGCATGGAATTTGCGCGGACGGCGCGCGAGCCGATTGGATGGCCCGTCACTCTGGGAACCGGTGTGTCGCACAGAGGCTGTAGCGTGACGTGGCAATGCAGCAAGGCACCGTGAGAACCCGCGGACGCGCGGACAGATACGACGGCGAGGACTGATGGCACCCGAATCCGAAGCAAACGGCGGCGGAGTTTCGGATGGCACCGACTCCTGGGGTGTCGGCGGTGTGGTCGGGGACGGCCGATACCGCATGACCCACCGGCTCGGCCGCGGCGGTATGGCCGAGGTCTACGCCGCGGAGGACGTCCGTCTGGGACGCACGGTGGCGGTGAAGCTGCTCCGCTCCGATCTTGCCGAGGACCCGGTCTCCAAGGCCCGTTTCACGCGTGAGGCCCAGTCGGTCGCGGGGCTCAACCACCATGCGATCGTCGCCGTGTACGACTCCGGCGAGGACGTCGTGGGCGGGTCGACCGTGCCCTACATCGTCATGGAGCTCGTCGAGGGCAACACCATCCGTGACCTGCTGCTCGAAGCCGAGGCACCGCCGACCGAGCAGGCTCTGATCATCGTCTCGGGGGTCCTGGAAGCCCTGGCGTACTCCCACCAGCACGGCATCGTGCACCGTGACATCAAGCCGGCGAACGTGATCATCACGCACTCCGGAGCGGTCAAGGTCATGGACTTCGGCATCGCTCGTGCACTGCACGGCGCCCAGTCGACGATGACCCAGACCGGCATGGTCATGGGCACGCCCCAGTACCTCTCCCCCGAGCAGGCGCTCGGCAAGGCGGTCGACCACCGCTCGGACCTGTACGCCACCGGCTGCCTGCTCTACGAACTGCTCGCCCTGCGGCCCCCGTTCACCGGCGAGACCCCGCTCTCCGTCGTCTACCAGCACGTCCAGGACATGCCGGTCCCGCCCTCCCACGTCGCGGGTGAGGTTCCGCCGGAGCTGGACGGGCTCGTCATGCGCTCCCTCGCGAAGGACCCGGACGACCGGTTCCAGAGCGCCGAGGAGATGCGCGGCCTCATCCAGTACAGCCTGCAGATGCTGCAGGTCCAAGGCGGGCACACGGGCACCTGGAACACCGGCCCGGTCAACACGCACGACAGCGGTCACACGGCGGCGATGAACATCGGAGGCGGCACCGCGGTCATGGGGCACCCCATGCACGGGGACACCTCGCAGGGCCCGATCCTGCCGCCCATGAACCCCGAGGACGGGGCATACGCGGGCGGTCACAACAGCGGCGGCGGCCGCGGCAAGATGTGGCTGTTCGTCCTGCTCGCCATCATCGCGATCGGTGCGGGTGTCGCGTTCGCCATGCAGGCCGCGGACAACGGCGGTACGAAGGAGAAGCCGCCCGCCACGACCTCTCCTTCGGCGTCCCCGTCCGAGACGAAGGCCTCACCGAAGCCGTCGGAGGAGGAGACGGAAGAGGAGTCGACGGCGCCGGACAACTCCACGGGCGGTAACAGCTGGCCCAGCAGGGAACCGTCGTGGAATCCGACCGATCTGCCGTCCCAGGACCCGTCGGACACCCCGTCGTCGCCGGACCCCGGGACGAGTGACGGCGGCAGCTCCACGACCGAGGGCGGAACCGGCGACGACGACGGCGGAACCGGCGACGACAACGGCGGCACCGGCGACGACGGCGGCACCGAGGGCACCAGCGAAGGAACGACCGAGGGCAGCGGCACGACGACCGAGGGCAGCGGTGGCGGTACGGCCACGGGGGCCTCGGCCGGCGCCGCCGCAGGTGCGTCCACCGGCACGGGGACGGGCACCACGCCCTGAACAGGGGCCGGGGACCCCGGGCCTTCACCCCGTGAAGGCCTCGCTGACCGTCTCGTACTCGCGCGTCCACCACACCGCCAGGGCCGACACCGCAGGGAACTGCGGGTCGGCCCTGCGGTCGTGCAGGCGGTAGCGCCAGCGCAGTATCCAGAAGTCGTTGAGGCGCTCCCACCAGACCCGGTGCACCGCGGCCGCCAGCTCGGCCGCCCCGGCGCCCGCCGCACACCGGTAGGCGCGTGCGTACGCCCGCACCTTCTCCAGCGCCAGTTTCCCGTCCGGGCGGACGAAGAAGATCGCCGCAGCCCGTACGGCTTCCTCCGCGCGCGGCTGCACGCCGAGCCGGTCCCAGTCCACGATCGCTACGGGGTCGGCGCCGCGGTAGAGCAGGTTCAACGGGTGGAAGTCGCCGTGGACCCATCCCCTGGCAGAACAGCCGGGGGTGGGCGGGCGGCGGTGCGCGTGCTGTTCCAGCAGGGCACGGCGTTCGACGAGGCGGTGCACGGCGAGCTCGTCGAAGGCGTCCCGGGGGCCCAGACGCCGCGCGGCGGCCAGCAGCTCGTCGATCAGCGTGAACGTGTCGGCGGGATCAGGACTCTGCCCCCGCGCCGGAGGCGGTGGGGCCGCCTCCATGACCTGCTCCAGGCCCATGTGCACGGCTCCGAGGAGGGCGCCGAGCCGACGCGACTGGGCGGTCGTCAGCTGCGCGCCGTCCCGGTGGAGGCCGTCCACCCACCGGTGCAGGGCGTAACGCTGTCCGTCGATCACCGTGACCGTGTCACCCTCTGTGTCCGTGAGGGGCGGGGCCACCGGCACACCGAGGGAATGCAGCTGCTGGGTCGCCCGGTGCTGCCGGACGATCGTGGCGTGGTCGCCGCTGGCGTCGTCGAGGTGGTGCTTGTCGAGGTGGTGCTTGAGGAAGTAGGCGCCACGGGTGGTGGACACGCGGTAACCGTGGTTGAGCAGGCCCTTGCTGAGGGGTTCGCAGGCGAGGGGTTCGCCGGTGTCCGGGTAGCGGCGCAGGACCTCGTCGACCGGAGGGACAGGCGGAAGGGTCACAGATGAGCGCAGCACTCGCCACATGTTAGGTGACGCTAAGTGTGCGGCCTTACGGACTTGCGTCGAAGGTCAGAGTGTGCATATGGGCGAGGTGTGGATCGAGCCTGAGGTAGACCGGGTCGAAGTGCTCGCCGTTCACCTCGGCGGGGCCGTTCCCGAAACGTTCGCGCTGCTCAGGGGCCGGTCGCACGAGCTGTACGGGGCCGGTGAACTGCACCGACCAGAGATCTTCCGTGCCGTCGGGGGCGGTGGAGCTGAAGTTGTCCGCCCCGTACGCGATGACTCCGCCGTCGCAGGACTCGTGGAAACCGAACCCTCTGTGCGTCCTCAGGACGACGCGGCCCTCGATCACCAGGTGCCGGGCCACCGCCAGGAAGGGCAGGGCCCGCATACTCGTCGCCAGCCGGCCGTGGCGGACACTGCCGAGCAGTTCGATGGCGCGGAGCTTCTCGGCACCGCAGGAGCCGGAGGTCTCACCGGAGGCGGAAGGGCCGAAGGGGCCGAGGGGCTCGCCGGAGCCGGAGCCGAGAGGGCCGAAAAAGCCGGTACCTGTCATGGTTCCGGTGCCGGAGGGGAGGGGAGAAGGCATGCCTTCCACTCTCAAGGACATGTAGGGGGCGCGTAAGGGCCGGTCGCCCCCGGCGGGCCGGGACCAAGGTCCCCGCCCCGCCGGCTCAGCGCTTCTCGGCCTGGAGCCTCGCGACGTAGGCCGCCGCCTGGGAACGCCGCTCCATGCCCAGCTTGGAGAGCAGGCTGGAGACGTAGTTCTTGATGGTCTTCTCGGCGAGGTGCAGCCGCTCGCCGATCACGCGGTTCGTCAGTCCCTCGCCGATCAGGTCGAGGATCCTGCGCTCCTGCTCGGTCAGCCCGGCGAGGCGGTCGTCGCCCTTGCTCTCCTTGCCCTCGCGCAGCCGTTCCAGCACCCGGGCGGTGGCCGCCGGGTCGAGCAGGGACTTGCCGGCCGCCACGTCGCGTACGGCGCTGAGCAGCTCGTCGCCCCGGATGGCTTTCAGCACGTACCCCGAGGCGCCCGCCATGATCGCGTCGAAGAGGGCCTCGTCATCGGCGTAGGAGGTGAGCATCAGGCATTTGACGTCCTCGTCCCGGGAGCGGACCTCACGGCAGACCTCCACCCCGCTGCCGTCCGGCAGGCGCACGTCCAGGACGGCGACGTCGGGCCGGGCCGCCGGGATCCGTGCGAGCGCGTCCGTCGCCGTGCCGGCCTCGCCGACGACCTCGATGTCTTCCTCGGCGGCCAGCAGCTCGTGAACGCCGCGCCGGACGACTTCATGATCATCGAGCAGGAATACCGTGATTTTTCCTTCTTCGCGCACATTCGCAGTCTCACACACTCGCTGGTCCTCCGCCCTTCCCTGGAACTGCCTGCCGGGATAACGTGCCGTTGTTCCGGCCGCCTGCCAGGCTCTTACCAGTGCTGTGACCAGCGGGAGTTCGCGATTTTCGCGATTTACTTGGAAATCCAAGCAAAATCGCAGGTCACAAGGTGTTTCGCAGTTATGCGATGCACTGGGTAACGTGCTTAGGACAGGACGCTCGCCGGGGCACCTGTCACGCCTGTTCCCGGCCGAGCGGCACCCACCCCGTGCACGGGTCCGGACACAGGCGAGCCGCACTGGTTCCCGGCCATCCCGGGGGCCGGACCGACGGAGGAGCACGCACGTGACCGTGGAGAGCACTGCCGCGCGCAAACCGCGACGCAGCAGCAAGCGGACCAGCGCCGCGAAGACGCCCGCGAAGACACCGGAGGGTCCCGGCCCTCAGCTGGTGCAGCTGCTGACGCCCGAGGGCGAGCGCGTCGCACATCCGGACTTCGAGATCGACCTGAGTGCGGACGAGCTCCGCGGCCTCTACCGGGACATGGTCCTGACCCGTCGTTTCGACGCCGAGGCCACCGCGCTGCAGCGCCAGGGCGAGCTGGGCCTGTGGGCCTCGCTGCTGGGCCAGGAGGCCGCACAGATCGGTTCCGGCCGCGCGCTGCACGACGACGACTACGTCTTCCCCACCTACCGGGAGCACGGCGTCGCCTGGTGCCGGGGCGTCGACCCGACCAACCTGCTCGGGATGTTCCGCGGTGTGAACCACGGCGGCTGGGACCCGAGCAGCAACAACTTCCACCTGTACACGATCGTCATCGGCTCGCAGACCCTGCACGCCACGGGCTATGCCATGGGCGTGGCCAAGGACGGCGCGGACTCGGCGGTCATCGCGTACTTCGGTGACGGGGCCTCCAGCCAGGGAGACGTGGCGGAGGCGTTCACCTTCTCCGCCGTCTACAACGCTCCCGTCGTGTTCTTCTGCCAGAACAACCAGTGGGCGATCTCCGAGCCGACCGAGAAGCAGACGCGCGTGCCGCTCTACCAGCGTGCGCAGGGCTTCGGCTTCCCCGGTGTGCGGGTCGACGGCAACGACGTACTGGCGTGCCTGGCCGTCACCAGGTCGGCGCTGGAGCGGGCCCGGCGGGGCGAGGGGCCCACCCTCGTCGAGGCGTTCACCTACCGGATGGGCGCCCACACCACCTCCGACGACCCGACCAAGTACCGGGCGGACGAGGAGCGGGCGGCCTGGGAGGCCAAGGACCCGATCCTGCGGCTGCGTACGTACCTGGAGAAGCAGGACCTCGCCGACGCGGCGTACTTCACCGCGCTGGAGGAGGAGAGCGAGGCCCTCGGCAAGCGGGTGCGCGAAGCGGTGCGGTCCATGCCCGACCCTGACCGGCTGGCGATCTTCGACCACACGTACGCCGACGGCAACCCGCTCGTCGACGAGGAGCGCGCCCAGTTCGCCGCCTACCAGGCGTCGTTCGCCGAGGAGGGCAACTAGCCATGGCCGCTGAGAAGATGTCTCTCGCGAAGGCGCTCAACGAGTCGCTCCGCAAGGCTCTCGAGACAGACCCCAAGGTCCTCATCATGGGTGAGGACGTCGGCAAGCTGGGCGGGGTCTTCCGCATCACGGACGGGCTCCAGAAGGACTTCGGCGAGGGCCGGGTCATCGACACCCCGCTCGCGGAGTCCGGCATCGTCGGTACGGCGATCGGCCTGGCCCTGCGCGGTTACCGCCCGATCGTCGAGATCCAGTTCGACGGCTTCGTCTTCCCCGCGTACGACCAGATCGTCACGCAGCTCGCCAAGATGCACGCCCGTGCCCTCGGCAAGATCAAGATGCCGGTCGTCATCCGCATCCCGTACGGCGGTGGCATCGGTGCCGTCGAGCACCACAGCGAGTCGCCCGAAGCGCTGTTCGCGCACGTGGCGGGCCTGAAGGTCGTCTCGCCGTCCAACGCGAGCGACGCGTACTGGATGATGCAGCAGGCCGTCCAGAGCGACGATCCGATCATCTTCTTCGAGCCCAAGCGGCGCTACTGGGACAAGGGGGAGCTCGACACGGAGTCCATCCCCGGCCCGCTCCACAAGGCCGCCGTGGCCCGTGAGGGTTCCGACCTCACGCTCGTCGCGTACGGCCCGATGGTGAAGGTCTGCCTGGAGGCGGCCGCCGCGGCGCAGGAGGAGGGAAAGTCGATCGAGGTCCTGGACCTGCGGTCGATGTCGCCGATCGACTTCGACACCGTACAGACCTCGGTCGAGAAGACCGGCCGGCTCGTGGTGGTCCACGAGGCGCCGGTGTTCTACGGCTCCGGGGCCGAGATCGCGGCCCGGATCACCGAGCGCTGCTTCTACCATCTCGAAGCACCGGTGCTGCGGGTCGGCGGCTACCACGCCCCCTACCCGCCGGCCAGGCTCGAGGACGAGTACCTGCCGGGTCTCGACCGGGTGCTCGACGCCGTCGACCGCTCGCTGGCGTACTGAGGAGAGGGCCGTGACGACGATGACCGAAACGTCTGCTCGTTTCCGCGAGTTCAAGATGCCCGATGTGGGCGAGGGGCTGACCGAGGCGGAGATCCTCAAGTGGTTCGTCCAGCCCGGCGACACCGTCACCGACGGCCAGGTGGTGTGCGAGGTCGAGACGGCGAAGGCCGCCGTGGAGCTGCCGATCCCGTTCGACGGGGTGGTGCACGAGCTGCGCTTCCCCGAGGGCACGACCGTCGACGTCGGCGAGGTGATCATCGCGGTGGACGTGGCGCCGGGCAGCGGTGACGCCCCGGCCGAGGCCGCGGAAACCGTTCAGCAGCCTGTGGCCGAGGCCGAACCGGAAGCGCCCAAGGGCCGCCAGCCGGTGCTCGTCGGCTACGGCGTGGCGGAGAGTTCCACCAAGCGCCGTGCCCGCAAGGGGCCCGGTGTCCCGGGTCCGGCCGCCGCCGCGGTCCAGGCGGAGATCAACGGCCACGGCGCGCAGGCCCCGGAGAGCCGTCCGCTCGCCAAGCCGCCGGTGCGCAAGCTGGCGAAGGACCTGGGCATCGACCTCACCACGGTCACCCCGACCGGCGAGGGCGGTGTCATCACCCGCGAGGACGTCCACGCGGCTGCCGCACCGGTGCCCGTCGAGGCTCCCGCGCGGGCCGGGGGGGCCGCCACGGTGCCCGCTTCCGTGACGGCACCGCCGGCTCAGGCCGGCCGGGAGACCCGCATCCCGGTCAAGGGCGTGCGCAAGGCCATCGCGCAGGCCATGGTCGGCAGTGCCTTCACCGCGCCGCACGTCACCGAGTTCGTGACCGTCGACGTGACGCGCACGATGAAACTCGTGGCGGAGCTCAAGGAGGACAAGGACATGGCGGGGGTCCGGGTCAACCCGCTCCTGATCGTCGCCAAGGCGCTCCTGGTCGCGATCAGGCGCAACCCGGAGATCAACGCCACCTGGGACGAGGCCGCCCAGGAGATCGTGCAGAAGCACTACGTCAACCTGGGTATCGCCGCTGCCACCCCGCGCGGTCTGATCGTGCCGAACATCAAGGACGCGCACGACAAGACCCTGCCCCAGCTGGGCGAGGCGCTGGGTGAGCTGGTCTCCACGGCCCGTGAGGGCAAGACGTCCCCCGCCGCGATGGCGGGCGGCACGGTGACCATCACCAACGTCGGTGTCTTCGGCGTCGACACGGGTACGCCGATCCTGAACCCGGGCGAGTCCGCGATCCTCGCGGTCGGAGCGATCAAGCTCCAGCCCTGGGTCCACAAGGGCAAGGTGAAGCCCCGCCAGGTGACCACTCTGGCGCTCTCCTTCGACCACCGGCTGGTCGACGGCGAGCTCGGTTCCAAGGTGCTCGCGGACGTCGCGGCGGTCCTGGAGCAGCCGAAGCGGCTGATCACCTGGGCCTAGGAGGCCACGCAGAGGGGCCCACCGCATCGCGCGGTGGGCCCCTCTGCGCGTGCGGGCCGGTTACTTCTTGAAGCCGTAGTCCAGGAGCTTCTTCGCGTCGGCCGTCCGGGTGGTCGCGGACGTGGAGGTGAGGACGGTCCCGATGACCGTCTTGCCGTTCCGGGTCGCGGCGAAGACCAGGCAGTACTTGGCCGTCGGCCCCGAACCGGTCTTCACGCCGATCGCGCCGCTGT
Source organism: Streptomyces sp. NPDC014623 (assembly GCF_043088245.1). Taxonomy (NCBI): domain Bacteria; kingdom Bacillati; phylum Actinomycetota; class Actinomycetes; order Kitasatosporales; family Streptomycetaceae; genus Streptomyces; species Streptomyces sp. NPDC014623. The sequence goes on from NZ_JBIBZU010000025.1 coordinate 49,248, forward strand.
AACTGCTCAGCAGCGGGTTGGTGTTGGACCATGACATGTAGCGGTAGCCGCCGCTCTTCGTCGTGACCTTCTGCTTGGTCGACTTCGTCTTCACGATCGCGCGGAACGTGGAGTTCTTCATCGCGCTGCTGGTGATCTTCGTCAGGTCGCGCGGTGTGGAGTAGTTCGATCCGCTGCCGATGCCGTCGAACGAGTCGAAGTGGGTGTTCTTCAGGCCGAGGCTCTTCGCGGAGGCGTTCATCTTGCCGATGAAGGACTTCACCCTGGCCGCGCGCGTGGAGCCGGAGCCGAACTTGTCGGCGAGCGCGTACGCGGCGTCGCAGCCCGAGGGCAGCATCAGGCCGTACAGGAGCTGACGGACCGTGACCTTGTCGCCGACGATCAGCCGGGCCGACGAGGCGGTGTTCTTGACGATGTAGTCGCTGTACGCCTTCTGGACCGTGACCTTGGAGTCAAGGTTCAGGTTCTTCTGCGCCAGTACCACCTTGGCGGTCATGATCTTCGTCGTGGAACCGGTGGAGCGGCGGGTGTCCGCGGTCTTGGTGTAGAGCGCCTTCCCGGTGCCGTCGTTCATCACGAAACCGCCCTTGGCGGTGATCGTGGGCGTCGGCGGTGCCGCAGCGTGGGCTGTGGACGCGAACGCGCCGCCGGTGAGGACGGCGCCCGCGGTGAGGGACACAGTGGCGGCGACGGCTGCGCGGTTCATGGCCTTGAGACCGATGTTCAAGTCAAACGCTCCAAATACACCTGAAATGCGGCAACATGAAGTGTTGCTCGCTGATGAGACTCGCGAGGTGGCCCGATGGATGTACCCCCGAAAGGGTGATGTGTTCCGGGCGGACGGATCATACGGCCGCGACCGGGCCGGGTCTCGGACGGGTGGGCGGTCCGGATTCCGGACGGGGAGACGGACGCACCCATCTTGTATCTATGCTGTGTGCATGCCTGCTGCACCTACTGCCTCGCCCGCTGTCCCCAAGCCGCCCCCCGCGGCCGAGCGCGTCTACACCCACATCAAGGAGGCGGTCCTCGACCGCCGCTACGAGGGCGGCACGCTTCTCACCGAGGGCGACCTGGCCGACGCCGTCGGCGTATCCCGCACCCCGGTGCGGGAGGCGCTGCTCCGACTGGAGGCCGAAGGGCTGATCAAGCTCTACCCGAAGAAGGGCGCCCTGGTGCTCGCGGTCTCCGCGCAGGAGATCTCCGACGTGGTGGAGACCCGGCTGCTCGTGGAGGAGTTCGCCGCACGCAAGGCCGTGCCCGCGTCGGCGCAGCTGATCGCCCGGCTCGAACAGCTCCTGGGGGAACAGCGGGAGCTCGCCGAGGCAGGCGATCTGGCGGCGGTTTCCGTCAAGGACCGCTGCTTCCACGCGGAGATCGTGAAGAACGCGGGCAACGAGATCCTCTCACGCCTCTACGACCAGCTCCGTGACCGGCAGCTGCGGATGGGCGTCGCCGTCATGGAGGCGCACCCCGGCCGCGTCGACGCCAACATCACCGAGCACGGTGAGCTGCTGGACGCCATCAGGTCGGGCGACGCGGAAGGAGCCGCACAGGTCGTACGGCGCCATGTAAGCCGGGTCAAGGTGCTGGTCCGGGGGGATGACCGGTGACCTCCGCCGCTCCGGCCCTCTCCCTGCCCGGAGATCCGCCCGGCGGCCGTCGCGCCGCGTGGGTCTGGGGCATCGGCGTCGCCGTCTACTTCGTCGCCATCATCTTCCGTACGAGCCTGGGTGTCGCCGGCCTCGACGCGGCGGACCGGTTCGACGTCAACGCCTCGGCCCTGTCGACGTTCTCCATCCTCCAGCTGCTCGTCTACGCCGGTATGCAGATACCCGTGGGTCTCCTGGTCGACCGGCTCGGCACCAAGAAGGTCCTCACCATCGGGGTGGTGCTCTTCACGGCCGGGCAGCTGGGTTTCGCCCTCTCCCCCTCCTACGGCATGGCGCTCGCCTCACGCGCGCTGCTCGGCTGCGGCGACGCGATGACGTTCATCAGCGTGCTGCGGCTCGGCGCCCGGTGGTTCCCGGCGCGGCGCGGGCCGCTGATCGGGCAGGTGGCCGCACTCTTCGGGATGGCGGGCAACCTCGTCTCGACGCTCCTCATCGCCCGCGCGCTGCACGGGTTCGGCTGGACCACGACGTTCGTCGGAAGCTCGCTGGCGGGCGTGGTGGTGCTGGTCCTGCTGCTGCTCTTCCTCAAGGACCATCCCGAGGGCCACGAGCCGCCGCCCGCCGAGCACGCCGGAGCGGCGTACGTGCGGAAGCAGATCGCCGCCTCCTGGCGGGAGCCGGGCACCCGCCTGGGCATGTGGGTGCACTTCACCACGCAGTTCCCGGCCATGGTCTTCCTGCTGCTGTGGGGGATGCCGTTCCTGGTGGAGGCACAGGGGCTGAACAGGGGCACGGCCGGTGAACTGCTCACCCTGGTGGTGCTCTCCAACATGGCCGTGGGGCTCGTCTACGGGCAGGTGATCGCTCGCCACCACGCGGCGCGCGCCCCGCTGGCCCTGGGCACGGTCGCGATGACCGCACTGCTCTGGGCGGCCACGATCTTCTACCCCGGCGACCATGCGCCGATGTGGCTGCTGATCACCCTGTGCCTGGTGCTCGGCGCCTGCGGCCCGGCCTCGATGATCGGCTTCGACTTCGGCCGGCCGGCCAATCCGCCGGAACGCCAGGGCACCGCTTCCGGCATCGTCAACATGGGCGGTTTCGTCGCCTCGATGACGACACTGTTCGCGGTCGGTGTCCTCCTGGACGCGACCGGTGACAACTACCGCATCGCGTTCGCCTCGGTCTTCGTCCTGGAGGCACTCGGCGTCGTGCAGATCCTGCGGCTGCACGCCGACGCCACGCACAGGGAACGCGATCACCACGTCGTCAGCCGGGTCGAAGCCGTACACGTCCCCGCCTGACAGCGCCTCGGCGGCGCGCCCGTCCCGGTCCGCCGGCGGACGGGCGCCGCCGGTCGCGGTGCTAGGGGGTCAGGGCGAAGTGGCGCAGGATCTCGGACGCCAGGTCCTGGTCGCCCTCGATCTTGATCCGGTCCTCCACGGCCTGTGCCCGGACCCGGCCGCAGGCCAGTCGGTAGTACGTCTCCCAGTCCAGCGCCAGGGTCGCGGCGGGGCCCAGCGACGGCGCTCCGTCGACCGATCCGTGGCCGTCGCCGTCGACCCTGACCGTACGCAGGAACTCCAGCGGGCCGTGCACATCGAAGACCACGGCCGAGTTGGCCGGCGCGCCCGCGTCCTTGGCGACGACCTTCGCCAGGCCGGCCAGCAGGATGTCCCGGACGATCGGGGCGCCGGGGGAATCCAGGTTGCCGGGCTGTCCCAGCGTCGTACGCAGATCCTGCTCGTGCACCCAGACGTCGAAGGCCCGCATGCGCAGAGCCAGCTCCAGCGTCTGTTCGGCGCCGAGGGGCGCCCGCACCATGGTCTCGGGCGCACGCGATTCGTTGCGCAGCTGGCGCATGCGCCGGATGAGCGTGTACTCCAGCTCCGAGGTCATCTCCGGGGCCGTGTGGTGGCGCCGTACGTCGACCTGCATCTCCATGTAGCGCTGGTGGTCGTTCTGCACGTGGTACAGGTCGCGCGGCAGCGTGTGGATGGGACGGGGATCGCCGAGCTGCTCGCACTCCATGCCGATGACGTGCGACACGATGTCGCGTACCGACCAGCCCGGGCAGGGCGTCCGGCGGTTCCACTCGCCTTCGGGGAGCGGCTTGACCAGCTCGGCTATCGACTCGACGGAGTGGGTCCAGGCATCGGCATAGGTCTGGAGGCTGGGATGGACGGTCACGGGACCCCTCGTGCGGTTCTGCGGTGCATGGGCTGGAGAGCAGGGGAGTGCCGACGGGAGGGCCGGCACCGACGGTGCTGTCTGCGGGCTGCGTGGGAGGTTCGCTCGCTAAGTTACGCTGCGAGCAGGCACCCCGGCAGTGCTTTCGTGTGACGATCGTAGGCCCGTGTTGACGGCTTCCATGCCAGGACGGTGGTAGTGTGCACGCCTCTCTCATCCAGATTGCAATAAACCCGGATGAAACAGTCAATTCCCGTAGGGAGCGCGTGGCTTCGCTGGTCGTGGCCCAGCGGGGTGCGGACCTGGTTGTCCTCCCGGAGCTCTGGCCGGTGGGCGCCTTCGCTTATGCCGCTTTCGCCGACGAGGCCGAGCCGCTGCACGGACCCACGCACGACATCATGGCGAAGGCCGCGGCCGAGGCCGGGGTCTGGCTGCATGCCGGGTCCTTCGTCGAGCGCGCCGAGGACGGCACCCTCTACAACACGTCGCTGGTGTTCTCGCCCGAAGGCCGACGGGCCGCCGCTTACCGCAAGATCCATCGCTTCGGTTTCGACAAGGGCGAGGCGGTCATGATGGGGGCGGGCGAGGAACTCGTCACCGTCGCTCTGCCGGAGACCGTCCTCGGCCTCGCCACGTGTTACGACCTGCGCTTCCCCGAGCAGTTCCGGGGCCTCGTCGACGCGGGGGCCGAAACCCTGGTCGTCGCGGCCGGCTGGCCGGAGCGCCGCCGCTCGCACTGGACCCTGCTGGCGCAGGCCCGGGCGGTCGAGAACCAGGCGTACGTCCTGGCGGTCGGATCGGCGGGTGTCCACGCGGGCGTCGAGCAGGCGGGCCACAGCATCGTCGTCGACCCCTGGGGCGAGGTGCTCGCCGAGGCGGGGGCGGCCGAGGAAGTGCTCACCGTGGAGTTCGACCCGGCGAAGGCCGCCGCCACCCGGGAGCAGTTCCCGGCTCTCAAGGACCGCCGTCTGGGCCTCGCCCCGCGCCGCATCGCCTGAACCGTACGTGCGCGTCCCGTCGGCCCGGTTTCACGTGAAACCGGACCGAGGGGCCCTCCATGGTCCTGCGGCCAACCGTCCTTCAGCCGTCGCCGTGCTCCTTGTCCGCAAGGACGATCACGCAGACCGCCACCGCGAGGAGCAGGGGCGCGTCGGCGTCCTCCCGCACGATGTCGAGGCCGTACGTGTCGCGGACGGTCAGCCAGCGCCGGGAGATCTGGGCGAGCAGCTCGCCGTCGTAGTCGATGGCGAACTCGCGGTCGAGGATCTTGCCGCTGACGTCCAGCTCGGTTCCGTCCATCAGGGTCACCCGGTAGTGGTTGCGCAGGAGCGAGAGCCGCTTGCGTCTGACCGTGGCGAGCTGCTCACCGTCCCGCTCCATGATCATCGTGTCGCGCAGGCTGATCAGCTTCTGACGGATCTCCACCAGCACCCGGCCGCTCGTGTCCTTCAGCTCGAAGGTGTCACGGAGCCGCATGGCCTTGCCGTCGACGAGGAAGAGCTTCCGCCCGTCCGCGTCCTCGATCCAGTAGTCGTCGCCGACGCCGAACAGCCGCTCACGTACGAGAAGTCTCATGGATCACAGGTTCCCCGACGTCCAGCCGGAATGTGCGCAGGCCACGGTGCTGTTGACTGTTGTCATGACAGCACGTGCACGTGTCCGCGCCCCCGAACTGATCGGCAAGGGCGGCTGGCTCAATACAGGTGACCGGCAGTACACCCTTGCTGACCTGCGGGGACGCATCGTCATTCTGGATTTCTGGACCTTCTGCTGTGTGAACTGTCTGCATGTGCTCGACGAGCTGCGTGAGCTGGAGGAGAAGCACCGCGACACCGTGGTGATCATCGGCGTCCACTCCCCGAAGTTCGTGCACGAGGCGGAGCATCAGGCCGTGGTCGACGCCGTCGAGAGGTACGAGGTGCACCACCCGGTCCTCGACGACCCCGAGCTCGCCACCTGGAAGCAGTACGCCGTCCGGGCCTGGCCCACGCTCGTCGTCGTGGATCCCGAGGGGTATGTCGTCGCCCAGCACGCCGGCGAGGGGCACGCCCACGCCATCGAGAAGCTGGTCGAGGAGCTGGAGGCCGAACACGCCGCGAAGGGCACCCTGCGCCGTGGCGACGGCCCGTACGTCGCTCCGGAGCCGGTCGCCACACATCTGCGCTTCCCCGGCAAGGCGCTCGCCCTCCCCGACGGCGGCTTCCTGGTCTCGGACACCACACGGCACCGCCTGGTCGAGCTGGACGCCGACGGCGAGACCGTACGGGGCCACTTCGGCACCGGTGAGCGTGGATTCGCGGACGGCGGCCGCGACGAGGCCCGGTTCAGCGAACCGCAGGGCCTCGCCGTCCTGCCCGACGGCCGGATCGCCGTCGCGGACACGGTCAATCACGCGATCAGGGCGCTCGACCCCACGACGGGTGTGACGGTCACGCTGGCCGGGACCGGGCGTCAGTGGTGGCAGGGCTCCCCCACCAGCGGTCCGGCCACGGAGGTGGACCTCTCGTCGCCGTGGGACATCGCCTGGTTCGGCGACCGGTTGTGGATCGCCATGGCCGGGGTGCACCAGTTGTGGACGTACGACCCGGGGCCGGACACGGTGGGGGTCGCCGCCGGGACGACCAACGAGGGCCTGGTCGACGGGCCCGGGAACGAGGCGTGGTTCGCGCAGCCGTCCGGTCTGGCCGCGGCCGGCGACCGGCTCTGGGTCGCCGACTCCGAGACCTCCGCGCTGCGCTACGTGGACCTGGAGGGCTCCGTCCACACCGCCGTCGGCACCGGTCTCTTCGACTTCGGCCACCGCGACGGCCCCGCCGCTCAGGCCCTCCTGCAGCACCCGCTGGGTGTCACGGCCCTCCCGGACGGCTCCGTCGCCGTGAGCGACACCTACAACCACGCACTGCGGCGGTACGACCCGGAGAGCGGAGAGGTCACCACGCTGGCGACGGACCTGCGCGAACCGAGTGACGCGGTGCTGGTGGACGGCGATCTGGTCGTCGTCGAGTCCGCACGGCACCGGCTGACCCGGCTGCGGCTTCCCGAGGAGGCCGTGCGGGTCGCGGACCGGGCCCACCGCACCCAGCGGGCGGCCACCGAGGTCGCCGCCGGCACACTGCGGCTGGACGTGGTCTTCCAGGCCCCCGCCGGGCAGAAGCTGGACACCAGGTACGGGCCCTCCACCCGGTTGCTGGTCTCCTCGACCCCGCCGGAGCTGCTGGCCGGGGGGGCGGGCCCGGGCACGGATCTGAGCCGTGACCTGGTTCTCGCGGAAGGCGTCACCGAAGGGGTCCTGCATGTGTCCGCGATGGCGGCCTCCTGTGACGACGACCCGGCCAACGAGTACCCGGCCTGCCACGTGCACCAGCAGGACTGGGGCGTCCCGGTGAGCGTCACCACCGCAGGGGTGTCCAGGCTCCCGCTGGTGCTGGCCGGCATGGACGACCAGGGCTGACGGCCCCCTGTCCCGAGCCTCCGCGTCCATCCGGTGGGACCGGTCCGGGCAGGGCGGGCAGGGCGCGTCCGGGGCCCTCGCCCCGGACGCGCCCTGCCCGCCCTGCCCGGACATCGATGCCGGCGCCGGGCCGACGGCCGGTCACACCGGTGGAACGGAAGGGTTCCTGTCCGCCCGTCAGATCACGGGTAGCGACGCTCGTCCTCCGTGACGACCGTGGTGGTGGGCGGCACGACCATCCGGCGGCGGCGCGCGATGCTCACGTAGACGAAGACCCCGACGAGGCCGACGAGCATCATGATCCAGCCGACCAGGTCGACGTTTACGGTATTCATCTCCCAGTCGGTGGCGAACGCCAGGATCGCTCCGGCACCGATCAGGAGAATGCATCCTCCGAGTCCCATGATTTCCGCCTCCTCGACTGCCCGGTGATTCCGGACCGTGTACGGGTCGCGTACCCGGCCCGGCAACAACCATGTCCGTGAGGGCGGTTGGCGCGGGGGACGGGTCAGCCCGTGAGGAAGGCGGCGAGCGCGTTGGCCAGGAGGTAGGGGTCGTCGGCGCCACACAGTTCCCGTGCGCTGTGCATCGACAGGATCGCCACACCGATGTCGACGGTCCGGATACCGTGCCGGGCCGCGGTGATCGGGCCGATCGTGGTGCCGCACGGCATCGAGTTGTTGGAGACGAACGTCTGCCACGGCACACCCGCCTTCTCGCAGGCCGCAGCGAACACGGCCCGGCCGCTGCCGTCGGTGGCGTAACGCATGTTGACGTTGACCTTCAGGATCGGCCCGCCGTTGACCACCGGGTGGTGCGTCGGGTCGTGCCGCTCGGCGTAGTTGGGGTGTACGGCGTGGCCGGTGTCGGAGGAGAGGCATACGGTCCCGGCGAAGGCCCGGGCGCGGTCCTCGTACGTGCCGCCACGGGCGAACACGGAGCGCTCCAGGACCGTGCCGAGCATCGGGCCGTCCGCGCCGGTGTCGGACTGGGAGCCGTTCTCCTCGTGGTCGAAGGCGGCCAGCACGGGGATGTACGGGATCTCGTCGTCCGGCTGCCCGGCCACGGCGGCCAGCGCGGCCGTCGCGGCGTGCACCGAGAGCAGGTTGTCCATGCGCGGGCCGGCGAGCAGCTCACGGTCCCGGCCGAGGTAGGCGGGCGGCTCGACGGGGTGCGGCATGAGGTCCCAGCCGGTGACCTCCGAGGGATCGGCTCCCGCCGCGTCGGCGACGAAGCGGATGAGGTCGCCCTCCTCGACCTCACCGAGCCCCCAGATCGGCTGCATGTGCTTCTGGCGGTCGAGCTTGAGGCCGTCGTTGGCGGACCGGTCGAGGTGCACGGCCAGTTGGGGGACCCGCAGCAGGGGCCGGTCGATGTCGACCAGCCGGTGTGTGCCGTCGCGCAGCGAGAGGCGGCCGGCCAGGCCGAGGTCCCGGTCGAGCCAGGTGTTCAGCAGCGTCCCGCCGTAGACCTCGACGGCGATCTGGCGCCAGCCGTACGCGCCGGTGTCGGGCAGCGGCTTGACCCGCAGGTTGGGGGAATCGGTGTGGGCTCCCACGATCCGGAACGGGGTATGGGCGCCGGCGCCCTCCGGCACGTACCAGGCCACGATCGCGCCGCCCCGCAGGACGTACTTCCCGCCCTTCGTGCCGTCCCACGCATCCGTCTCCTCGACCTGCCGGAATCCGGCCTTCTCCAGCCGCGTGGCGGCTGCGGCCACGGCGTGGTACGGGGAGGGCGCGGCCGTCAGGAAGGCCATCAGATCGTCGGTGTGGCCGCGGTCGAAGCGGATGGGAGAGCTCATGCTCTTCACCTTAACGAGGGCGGACCGGGACGCCTCACGGTGTACGGCGGCCGCCCGTGGCCTGTGGCCGGAAAGTTGCCAGGGAAGACGGAAGGGGCCGAAGGAGCCGGAAGGACCAGGGTCCGGGCCATGACGGCGCCGCCACCCGGGGAGTCCGGGCGGCGGCGCCGTCGACGTGGAAAGGGCGGGAAGGACTAGAACGCGGCCTCGTCCAGCTCCATCAGCGAGTTGTCGACGGCCTCGGCCAGCGCGCGCTCGCCGGAGACGCCCGGCAGGATGTTCGTGGCGAAGAACTTCGCCGCGGCGATCTTGCCCTGGTAGAAGGCGGCGTCCTTGGCGGAGGCGTTGCGCAGCTTCTCGGAGGCCACGACCGCGCCCTTGAGCAGCAGGTAGCCGACGACGACATCGCCGGAGGCCATCAGGAGGCGGGTGGTGTTGAGGCCCACCTTGTAGATGTTCTTGACGTCCTCGCCGGTCGCGGTGAGGTCGGTGATCATCGTGCCGACGATCGCCTCCAGGTCCACCGCGGCCTTGGCGAGGTTGTCCAGCGAGCCGGACAGCTCCTCGTCGCCCTGCGCGCCCGCGAGGAACTTCTTGATCTCCTCGGAGAGGGCGTTCAGCGAGGCGCCCTGGTCGCGGACGATCTTCCGGAAGAAGAAGTCCTGGCCCTGGATCGCCGTCGTGCCCTCGTACAGGGTGTCGATCTTGGCGTCACGGATGTACTGCTCGACCGGGTACTCCTGGAGGTAACCGGAGCCGCCGAAGGTCTGGAGCGACTGGGCGAGCTGCTCGTAGGACTTCTCGGAGCCGTAGCCCTTCACGATCGGGAGCAGCAGGTCGTTGAGGCCGTTGAGCGACTTGGCGTCCTCGCCCGCGGCTTCCTTCACCTGGATCGCGTCCTGGACGGAGGCGGTGTACAGCACGAGGGAACGCATGCCCTCGGCGTACGCCTTCTGCGTCATGAGGGAGCGGCGCACGTCGGGGTGGTGCGTGATGGTGACCTTGGGGGCCGTCTTGTCCATGAACTGCGACAGGTCGGTGCCCTGGACGCGCTCCTTGGCGTACTCCAGCGCGTTGAGGTAGCCCGTCGACAGGGCCGCGATGGCCTTCGTGCCGACCATCATGCGGGCGAACTCGATGATGCGGAACATCTGGCGGATGCCGTCGTGCTTGTCACCGATCAGCCAGCCCTTGGCGGGGTGCTGGTCGCCGAAGGTCATCTCGCAGGTGTTCGACGCCTTGAGGCCCATCTTGTGCTCGACGTTCGTCGCGTACACGCCGTTGCGCGCACCGAGCTCGCCGGTGGTCCAGTCGAAGTGGAACTTCGGGACCAGGAAGAGGGAGAGGCCCTTGGTGCCCGGGCCGGCGCCCTCGGGGCGTGCCAACACGTAGTGGAGGATGTTCTCGGACATGTCGTGCTCGCCCGAGGTGATGAAGCGCTTCACGCCCTCGATGTGCCAGGAGCCGTCCTCCTGCTCGACCGCCTTCGTGCGGCCGGCGCCCACGTCCGAACCGGCGTCCGGCTCGGTCAGCACCATCGTCGAGCCCCACTGCTTCTCGACGGCTATCTCGGCGATCTTCTTCTGCGCCTCGTTGCCCTCGTCGAAGAGGATGCCGGCGAACGCGGGGCCGGAGGAGTACATCCAGACCGCCGGGTTCGAGCCGAGCAGGAGCTCCGCGTAACCCCAGATCAGGGAGCGCGGGGAGGTCGTGCCGCCGATCTCCTCGGGCAGGCCCAGACGCCAGTACTCGGAGTCCATGAACGCCTGGTACGACTTCTTGAAGGAGGCCGGGACGGGTGCGGTGTTCGTCGCGGGGTCGAAGACCGGCGGATTGCGGTCGGCGTCGGCGTACGAATCGGCGAGCTCGTTCTCCGCGAGGCGGGCGACCTCGTCCAGGATGCTCTTCGCGGTGTCGACGTCCATCTCCGCGAACGGACCGGTGCCGTACAGCTTGTCGCGCCCGAGGACCTCGAAGAGGTTGAACTCGATGTCGCGGAGATTCGACTTGTAGTGCCCCATGGGAAGGCTCCGTAATCAATAGCAGTGGCGCGCAGCGCCCCGTGGAGGAGTGAGGGTCGGGCGACGGACGGCCTGGCGTGGGTGTATCACCTGGCCCCACGATGATGCTACCCGTCAGTAATAAGGTGCAACCCCTCAAGGCGCAGATGTGTCCGATTACTCTTTGCGGCATGTATGGCTACGACCAGAACCCGGGTGTACAGCAGCAGATGGGCGGCGGCTACGGCGAGCAGCCGTTGTACCCCGAGCCCTCGCCGCCGTCCCTGGCCGACGCGGTACGGGCCTTCACGACCGGCTCGCTGTCCGCGGAGGACTTCCAGCAGATCTTCGCCACGGCGAAGGTCTACTGCCCGCGCGGCGACAACCCCGGCTTCCTGGCCCTCCACAACACCCAGCAGCCGGTGATCCCCATGTTCACCACGCTCAAGGAGCTCCGCAGCTACGCGGGCAAGGAGTCCAAGTACTTCGTGATCACCGGGGCCGAGGTGATCGACCTGCTGCCGACGGGTTACGGCTTCGTCCTCGACATGGAGGGTGACCACCGCATGGTCTTCGACGCCAAGGCGGTGGAGCAGATGGTGGACTTCGCGATGCGCCGCATGTACGGCTAGGCGCCGTCGCCGCGCAGACTGCTGAGAAGCGTCCGCGGCCCTATGCGACCCGAGGGCCCGCACCGTCCGGTGCGGGCCCTCGGTGCTGTGCGGGCGTGGCGGGGACGAACGCCGCCTTGCAAGATGTTCATTGTTCAACTAAATTGGGATCAGAAGACTCCCGGAGGTGGCTCCCATGCCCGCAGTGACCGTCGAAAACCCGCTGACCCTGCCGAAGGTCGCGGCCCAGGCCGAGGCTGTGGCCCGTCCCGTGCTCACCGTCACGACCGCCCCGAGCGGTTTCGAGGGCGAGGGGTTCCCGGTGCGGCGCGCCTTCGCCGGGATCAACTACCGGCACCTCGACCCGTTCATCATGATGGACCAGATGGGTGAGGTGGAGTACGCCGCGGGCGAACCGAAGGGGACCCCCTGGCACCCGCACCGCGGCTTCGAGACCGTCACCTACATCATCGACGGGAGCTTCATCCACCAGGACAGCCACGGCGGCGGTGGTGCGATCGAGAACGGCGACACCCAGTGGATGACGGCCGGCTCGGGCCTCCTCCACATCGAGACGCCGCCGGAGTCGCTCGTCATGTCCGGTGGTCTCTTCCACGGCCTCCAGCTCTGGGTGAACCTGCCCAAGGCCGACAAGATGATGGCGCCGCGCTACCAGGACATCCGTGGTGGCCAGGTCCAGCTCCTCGCCTCCCCGGACGGCGGCGCGCTGCTCCGGGTGATCGCCGGTGACCTCGACGGTCACGAGGGCCCGGGGATCACGCACACCCCGATCACCATGGTCCACGCGTCCGTCCGGCCGGGTGCCGAGGTGACGCTGCCCTGGCGCGAGGAGTTCAACGGCCTCGCGTACGTACTCGCCGGGCGCGGAAGCGCCGGCGCGGAGCGCCGCCCCGTCCGCACCGGGCAGACCGCGGTCTTCGGCAAGGGGTCCTCGCTGACCGTCCGCGCCGACGAGACACAGGACGGCAACACGCCGGACCTGGAGGTCGTGCTGCTCGGCGGGCGTCCGATCCGTGAGCCCATGGCGCACTACGGGCCGTTCGTGATGAACACCCAGGACGAGCTCAAGCAGGCCTTCGAGGACTTCCAGGCCGGCCGCCTCGGCAAGGTCCCCGCCGTGCACGGCATGTGACGGATCCGCCGGTCGTACCACTGACGGCCCGTCACCCGTACGACCGTGCGGAAAGGCCGCCGCTTCCGGCCCGTGATCGGGTGGGAGGGTGTCCACCCACAAGCCCCTCCTGCCCGACGCCGCGCGGCGGACGGCCGCCTGGTGCGGCGTCCTGCTCCTGGCCGCAGGTGTCGCGGCCGTGGCCGTCTGGCTGTGTGTCGCACTCAAGACCGCGGTCACCCCGGTCCTGCTGGCGTTGCTCGCTACGGCGCTGCTCGGTCCCGTCCACCGCTGGCTGACCGCCCACAAGGTGAACAGCTCGGTGGCGGCCGGACTCACCTGTGCCGCGCTCGTCGCGGTGGCCGGCGGTGCCGGATACATCGTCGTCACCGCACTCGTCGACACCGGTGACCAGATCGTGGCCTCGCTCAAGGACACCGCGCAGTGGATCATCGACCATTTCGACATCGCGGGTGTCGCCGACGTGGACGACCTGGCGGAGAACGTCAGGAACCTCGCCGGGAAGTTCGGCGCGAGTGCCGCGGGCGGACTGCTCACCGGCATCAGCCTCATCGGCTCGCTCGTGACCACCGCCGTTCTGGCCCTGCTGCTGACGTTCTTCTTCCTGCGTGACTCCGACCGTGCAGTCCACCTCGCCCACACGATCGCCCCGCGGGGGACGGGCGGCCTCGTGGAGGCCATGGGGCGCCGGGCCTTCGAAGCCGTCGAGGGATTCATGCGCGGCACCACCTTCATCGCCCTGATCGACGCCCTGTGCATCACCGTGGGCCTGCTGATCCTGCGGGTGCCGGGGGCGGTGGGGCTGGGGGCGCTGGTATTCGTCGGCGCCTACATCCCGTATCTCGGGGCCTTCATCTCCGGTGCCGTCGCCGTGCTGGTCGCGCTCGCCGACCGCGGCCTCGTGATCGCGCTGTGGGTGCTGGGTGTGGTGCTGGCCGTCCAGGTGCTGGAGGGGCACGTGCTCCAGCCCGTCATCCAGAGCCGTACGGTCCAGATGCACCCCGCCACGATCATGATCGCGCTGACCGCGGGCGCCGGCGTCGCGGGGCTGCTGGGCATGCTGCTGGCGGTGCCGCTGTGCGCCGCGGTGTTCGGGGTGATCGGCGAGCTGCGCAAGGGATACGAGGCGGACGGCACGGTGAGCGCGGTTCCCGAGGGCTCATGAACCGGCGGCGGACAGTTCCGCGGGCTCGGCCGACTCGTACAGCTCGAACCAGATGGACTTGCCCTCGCCCCTCGGATCCACTCCCCACGTGTCGGCGAGCATCTCCATCAGCACCAGCCCCCGCCCGCTGGAGGCCATCTCCCCCGGCCGCCGCTTGTGCGGCAGCTCGTCACTGGTGTCGGCCACCTCGACACGCAGCCGCCGCTCGCCCCGCTCACCCGACACCTCGGCCAGGAGCAGGGCGTCCCCGTCCGTGTGCACGAGCACGTTCGTGGACATCTCGGAGACCATCAGTTCCGCGGAGTCGACCTGTTCCGGGTCCGCCCAGTCGTGCAGCAGCTCCCGCAGCTGCTGCCGGGCGGCGGCGATCCGCTCGGGCTCCGCCTGCGCGATGGTCATGGCCGAGCGCCGGCCCGGGGTCCTGCGCGTGCGTGCTCCCTCGCGGCGCAGCACCAGGACCGCGATGTCGTCCTCCCGCCGGTCCACCAGCGGCCCGGTCGTGTAGTGCGAGCCCGGACCGTGCACAGCCTGCACGAGTGCGTCCGCGAGTTCCTCCAGATCCTCGACGGGCTTCTCCAGGACCGGCTTGAGCCTGGTCCAGCCGGTGGCCATGTCGTGTCCACCGGTCTCGATGAGCCCGTCCGTGCACAGCATGATCGTCTCGCCGGGACCGAGGACGACGCGGGTCGTCGGGTAGTCGGCGTCCTTCTCCACGCCCAGGGGCATCCCTCCGGCGGTCTGCCGGATCACGGCGGTGCCGTCGACGCTGACCACCACCGGGTCCGGATGGCCCGCCCGGGCGATGTCGAGGGTGCCGGTCTCGGGGTCGGCCTCCGCGTAGAGACAGGTCGCGAAGCGCGTCACGTCGGACCGGTCCTCACCGTCGGCGCGGTCGTACGTCTCCGTCAGCCCGGACAGGAAGCGCGAGGCCCGGGAGAGCACGGCATCGGGCCGGTGTCCTTCGGCGGCGTACGCGCGCAGGGCGATCCGCAGCTGGCCCATCAGGCCCGCCGCCCGCACGTCGTGGCCCTGGACGTCACCGATGACGAGGGCGATACGGCCGTTGGGGAGCGGGATCGTGTCGTACCAGTCGCCGCCGACCTGAAGCCCTCCCCCCGTCGGGACGTAGCGCGCCGCCACCGTCAGCCCGGGGACGCCGGGGCCGAGAGACGGTCTCATCGCCTTCTGGAGGCCCAGCGACAGCTCGCGCTCGGTCTCGGCGACCCCCGCCCGGGTCAGCGCCTGTGCGAGCATCCTGGCCACCGTCGTCAGCACGGAGCGCTCGTCCGGCGAGAAGGCCACGCTGTGCCCGAATCCGGCCATCCAGGCGCCCATGGTGTGCCCGGACGAGATCAGCGGCAGGAAAGCCCAGGACCGGCGCCCGAACCCCTCGGCGAGGGGCCAGGTGACCGGGAAGCGCCGCCGGTACTCCTCGGGGGACTCCAGGTAGATCGCCTGGCCGGTCCGCACGACCTCGGCGGCCGGGTAGTCCGTGTCCAGGGGCATGTCGGTGAACGGCTCCTCGTCACCGACGTTGTGCCCGTAGTGCCCGATGATCGTCAGCCGCTCGCCCGAGACGCCGAAGACGGCGAGTCCGTCCGGCGAGAAGCCGGGCATGGAGAGCGAATTGGCGACCCGGAGAACCTCCTCGGTGGACCCGGCTTCGGCCAGCGCCCGCCCCGCGTCCAGCAGGAACGCCTCACGTGACCGTCGCCAGTCGCCGGTGAGGGGGGTCTGCGCCGCGGCGCCCCCCGGGGGCTGGGCGACTTCTTGGAGGATGCCCACCAGCACGTACGTATGGCGGCCGGAGGTGTCCAGCGGGACCGGCTTGGACCGGCTGCGCACCGTGCGTATCACCGATCCGTTCTCGTCCACGATGCGCATCCTGGCCTCGGCCACCGTGTCCTCCGCGATCGCGAAGTTGACGACGCCGTCGATCTCGTTCCAGTCGGCCGGGTGGAAGCAGGGGCGCACCTCCTCGCCGGGGCGGACCGTGGGCTCGGCGGGCAGCCCCATCAGCCGTGCCGCCTCGGCATCGAGCGTGACCATGCCCGCTGAGCTGTCCCAGCTCCACAGACCGGTCCCGATCGCAGCCAGGATCTCCTCGGTGCGCATTGCCCCACTTTAGGAAGATGTTCTTCCCGGTCGCCACCGAGGGAGGGCCGCCCGGCGGCCGGGCTCCGGGGGCGGCCGGGCGCGTCCCGGACAGCCGTGCGGCGACGACGTCAATGAAGCGGCGGGCCCACGGGCGGTAGCCTGGGGTGTCAATCCACACCGAACCGCGAAGACTGGATGAACGACGATGCATCGGTACAGGTCCCACACCTGCGGCGAGCTCCGCGCCTCTGACGTCGGCTCCGACGTCCGGCTGAGCGGCTGGCTGCACAATCGCCGAGACCTGGGCGGCATCCTCTTCATCGATCTGCGCGACCACTACGGTCTGGTGCAGCTCGTGGCCCGCCCCGGCACCCCCGGCAACGAGGCCCTGTCGAAGCTGACCAAGGAGACCGTCGTCCGGATCGACGGCAAGGTCTCCGCGCGCGGCGCGGACAACGTCAACCCGGAGCTCCCGACCGGTGAGATCGAGATCGAGGTCACCGGGGTCGAGGTGCTGGGCGAGGCCGCCCCGCTGCCCTTCACGATCAACGCCGAGGACGGGGTCAACGAGGAGCGGCGTCTGGAATACCGCTTCCTCGACCTGCGCCGTGAGCGCATGCACCGCAACATCATGCTGCGCTCGGCCGTGATCGCCTCCATCCGCTCCAAGATGGTGGCACTCGGTTTCAACGAGATGGCGACCCCGATCCTCACCGCGACCTCTCCCGAGGGCGCCCGTGACTTCGTCGTCCCGTCGCGGCTGAACCCCGGCAAGTTCTACGCGCTGCCGCAGGCCCCGCAGCAGTTCAAGCAGCTGCTGATGATCTCGGGCTTCGACCGCTACTTCCAGATCGCGCCCTGCTTCCGCGACGAGGACGCCCGCGCGGACCGTTCGCCGGGTGAGTTCTACCAGCTCGACGTCGAGATGTCCTTCGTCGAGCAGGAGGACGTCTTCCAGCCGATCGAGAAGCTGATGACCGAACTCTTCACCGAGTTCGGCAACGGCCGCGAGGTCACCTCGCCGTTCCCGCGCATCCCGTTCCGCGAGTCGATGCTGAAGTACGGCAACGACAAGCCGGACCTGCGGGCCAAACTGGAGCTCGTCGACATCTCCGACGTGTTCGCCGACTCCGGTTTCAAGGCGTTCGCCGGCAAGCACGTCCGCGCCCTGCCGGTGCCGGACACCGCGGGCCAGTCCCGGAAGTTCTTCGACGGCCTCGGTGAGTACGCCGTCGAGCACGGGGCCAAGGGCCTCGCCTGGGTCCGGGTCGGCGAGGACGGCACGCTGGCCGGGCCGATCGCGAAGTTCCTCACCGAGACGGACATCAAGACCCTCACCGAGCGGCTGTCCCTCGTCCCCGGCCACGCGGTCTTCTTCGGCGCCGGTGAGTTCGACGAGGTCTCCAAGATCATG
The DNA here is from genome assembly GCF_043088245.1 of Streptomyces sp. NPDC014623. Taxonomy (NCBI): domain Bacteria; kingdom Bacillati; phylum Actinomycetota; class Actinomycetes; order Kitasatosporales; family Streptomycetaceae; genus Streptomyces; species Streptomyces sp. NPDC014623. The sequence goes on from NZ_JBIBZU010000025.1 coordinate 66,746, forward strand.
TCCGCCGTCCGTGTCGAGGCCGCCAAGCGTGCCGGGCACTTCGAGGAGGGCGTCTTCCGGTTCTGCTGGGTCGTCGACTTCCCGATGTACGAGAAGGACGAGGAGACGGGCCGGATCGACTTCTCGCACAACCCCTTCTCGATGCCCCAGGGCGGTCTGGAGGACCTGGAGACGAAGGACCCGCTGGACATCCTCGCCTGGCAGTACGACATCGTCTGCAACGGCATCGAGCTGTCCTCCGGTGCCATCCGTAACCACGAGCCCGAGCTAATGATCAAGGCGTTCGAGATCGCCGGTTACGACCGTGAGACCGTCGAGCACGAGTTCGCCGGCATGCTCCGCGCCTTCCGTCTCGGTGCCCCGCCGCACGGTGGCATCGCCCCGGGCGTCGACCGCATCGTGATGCTGCTCGCCGACGAGCCCAACATCCGCGAGACGATCGCCTTCCCGCTCAACGGCAACGCCCAGGACCTGATGATGGGCGCCCCGACCGTGCTGGACGAGACCCGGCTGCGCGAGCTGAACATCCAGCTCCGCAAGCCGGCCGCGGTGGCGAAGGACAAGACGGAGGCCAAGGCGGGGGCCAAGGACTCGGTCGCGAGGGACACCGGCGCGAAGTAGGCACCCTCGTTCCGCTTCTGTTCCACGTGAAACAGCGGCAACGAGATCTCCTGGCGAAGGGCCCGGGACCCCCCACGGTTCCGGGCCCTTCGCGCGGGTACAGGTGGGGCACGCAGTTTTTTTTCGCACGTCGGGTAGCCGAACCGGGTACATCCGGATGGCCCCGGTTCCGGTTCGGCGCCGTCGGGCCCGGCAAAGACTGGCACGGGAAGTGCTCGTCCGACCCCCACCGAGGAGTGCCGCACCGTGTCCGTCCCGCGACGCCCGTACGTCATGCTCGTCGTCCTGTTCCTGCTGGTCATCGGCTGTTCCGCCGGGGCGGCACGGAACATCGACCCCGCTGCTCCCCGGGATGCGGCCGGCCCTGGGCCCTCGGCCGCGCAGCCCCGCTCGGTGGAGCCCCTCCGTCGCCCCGCGGAGATTCCGGCGCTGGGTCCGCAGACCCGGGCGCAGATCCCGGCCACGGCCCGGCAGGTCGTCGTGGTGACAGGCCAGGGCCCCGATTCCAACCGTTCCTCGGTCGTGCTCCACAGCCTCGACGACCCCGCTCTCGGATGGAGGCCCGGGGCGGGTCCCTGGCCCGCCCACAACGGCATGAAGGGCTGGACGGACCACCATGTCGCGGGCGACCTCCGGTCTCCCGTCGGGGTCTTCGGACTCACCGATGCGGGCGGCCGGCTGCCCGACCCGGGCGCGCTGCTCCCGTACGACGAACAGTCCCGCTTCGCGGTGAGCGGCGAGGGCTTCCTGGGGGAGCCCCTCGAAGGCTCCTTCGACTACGTCGTCGCCATCAACTACAACCGAACCCCGGGTACCAGTCCGCTGGACCGCACCCGGCCGCTCGGTGAGGAGAGGGGCGGCGGCATCTGGATCCACGTGGACCACGAGGGGCCGACACAGGGGTGCGTGTCCCTGACCGAGGAGCAGATGCGGGAGCTGCTGCTCACGCTGGACCCCGCGAAGAACCCCGTGATCGTGATGGGGGACGCCGCGTCGCTGGCCCGGTGAAACGCGGCACGTACGGCGTGGCACGGCCATACGCCGCAGGCGTCGCCCGGTTCCGGAGGAGGCAGTCGTGAGCGTTGCCGAGGAGCCCGTCCTGACCCAGGACGTGTTCGAGAGCCTGGCCCGTCACGCCGTACGCGAGGAAGGAGCGCTGCGGCTGGAACGCGGGAACGGGAAACCGGGGGCAAGGCTGTGCCGGACGGGGATCACGGGCGGATCATCGAGTGGTTGACGCGCCTGTGCGTTCAGGCTGATCCGTCCCGGTGGCTGTACCCGGGGCAGCGGCTGCGGATCGAGGCGTAGCGGAAGGGCGACGCCCGACCGGACGGGGTTCTCGCACGCAGTGGCGCTTTCGCAGGCCAAGGCGAGTGGGCCGGCCCCGGCGGCGTTCTCATGGTGGTCGAGGTGACGTCGCACGACGAGGACGCCGACCGCCGTGACAGGGTCGAGAAGCCGCGTGCCCGCGCCGGGACCGGCATCCCGGTGTACCTGCTGATCGACCGGGAGACCTGCGAGGTGAAGATCCACTCGCAGCCCGACGGCGTGCGCTACGGACAGGTGGTCACCGCGCCGTACGGCAAGACCGCGGCACTTCCCGGCCCCGTGGGGATCGAGCTGGACACCGAGCCGCTCAGGAACTGGACGCGCTGACGAGGCACATGCGGGAGCCCGGCCCCCGATGTGTCCGGGGCCGGGCTCCCGCGCTGCGTACATCGCTTACGCGGGCTTCTCCTCCAGGCGCGGGAACAGCACCGCGCCCTTCGTCACCGTCACACCGGCGGGCAGCCGCCCCCACTCGCCGGCGTCCTGGACCCGCTGGTCGGCCAGGGCGCCCAGGGCCGCCTCGGCGCCCAGGGACTCCCACAGCTTCTGCGAGGTGTCCGGCATCACGGCGTTCAGCAGGACCGCGACACCGCGGAGCGACTCGGCCGCCGTGTACAGGATGGTCGCGAGCCGGGCCTGGCCCTCCGGCGAGGTGTCCTTGGCGACCTTCCAGGGCTCCTGCTCGGTGATGTAGCCGTTGACCTGCTTCACGAAGTCGAAGACGGCCAGGATGCCGCCCTGGAAGTCCAGCTCCTCACCGATCTTCGCGTCGGCCGTGGTGACTGCCTGTGCCAGGCCCTCCTGGACGGCCCGCTCGGCGTCACCGGCCGCCGTGGACTCCGGGAGCGCGCCGCCGAAGTACTTGCCGACCATGGCCGCGACGCGCGAGGCGAGGTTGCCGTAGTCGTTGGCGAGCTCGGAGGTGTAGCGGGCGCTGAAGTCCTCCCAGGAGAACGAACCGTCGCTGCCGTACGCGATGGCCCTCAGGAAGTACCAGCGGTACGCGTCCACACCGAAGTGCGAGGTCAGGTCCTGCGGCTTGATGCCGGTCAGGTTCGACTTGGACATCTTCTCGCCGCCGACCATCAGCCAGCCGTTGGCGACTACCTTGCCGGGCAGCGGCAGCCCCTGCGCCATCAGCATGGCCGGCCAGATGACCGAGTGGAAACGCAGGATGTCCTTGCCGATCAGGTGCACGTTCGCCGGGAAGGTGCCGTCGAACTTCTCCTGGTTGGAGCCGTAGCCGACCGCTGTCGCGTAGTTGAGCAGGGCGTCGATCCACACGTAGATGACGTGCTTCTGGTCCCACGGGACCGGGACGCCCCAGTCGAAGGTGGAACGGGAGATCGACAGGTCCTGCAGGCCCTGCTTGACGAAGTTCACGATCTCGTTGCGCGCGGACTCGGGCTGGATGAAGTCCGGGTTGGCCGCGTAGAACTCCATGAGCTTCGGGCCGTACTCACTCAGCTTGAAGAAGTAGTTCTCCTCCTTGAGGAGCTCCACCGGCTTCTTGTGGACCGGGCACAGCTTCGTGCCGTCCTCGGCCTCGATCAGGTCGCCGGGGAGTTTGTACTCCTCGCAGCCCACGCAGTACGGGCCTTCGTACCCGCCCTTGTAGATCTGATCCTTGTCGTACAGGTCCTGCACGAATTCCTGCACACGGTCCGTGTGCCGCTTCTCCGTCGTACGGATGAAGTCGTCGTTCGCAATGTTCAGGTGCTCCCAGAGGGGCTTCCACGCCTCCTCGACGAGCTTGTCGCACCATGCCTGGGGCGTGACGTCGTTCGCCTCGGCCGTGCGCATGATCTTCTGACCGTGCTCGTCCGTGCCGGTGAGGTACCACACCTTCTCGCCACGCTGACGGTGCCAGCGGGAGAGCACGTCGCCTGCGACGGTCGTATAGGCGTGGCCCAGGTGAGGAGCGTCGTTGACGTAGTAAATGGGGGTCGAGACGTAGTACGCCTTCGCCCCCTGCTTCTCGGATCCAGTGGCCGCCATGGTCGAAATCCTAACGGTCCGTGGGAGATCCACTCACCCCGATAAAAGGCCCCGGCTGCGGAGAGCTTCCACGAAGCACACGAAGCAGGGGAGAGGGCCCGGACCGTCCCCCGTCCGGTCCCGCGTGGGGCCACGGCCCTGCGGCCACGGCGGTATCCGGCCCGGAGGGCGGGTTCGCCGTGACCGTACGGCTGCCGACGGATCAGCCCTCCGCGATGAATCCGCGGGCGGCGGCCCAGGCGGGGAGTCCGGCGAGCACCTCCCGGTAGAACGTCGCGTCGGGCACCTCGCGCGGGGCGGGGCCCGCGTGGAAGAAGCCGGCGTTCTCGACGTCCAGCCTGCGCAGGAAGTCGAAACCCTTCGCGTCCTCGTCGCCGAACGCGACGAACTGGAAGAACAGCGGCAGCCGTGCCGCGTCCGCCAGGGCCTGCTTGGCCGCCACCTTGGCGTCCGGGGCGCCGTCCGTCTGGAAGACCACCAGCGCCGGGCCGGTGGCCGCGGACTTCTCGTAGTGCGTGACGATCTCCTCGACGGCCCGGTGGTAGTTCGTACGGCCCAGACGGCCGAGGCCCGCGTGCAGCTCGTCGATGCGGCCTTCGTGGGCGGTGAGGTCGACCGCGCCGGTGCCGTCGATGTCGGTCGAGAAGAAGACGACGGGCACGGTGGCGTTCGCATCCAGGTGCGCGGCGAGCGCCAGGACGCGGTCACCCAGGTGCTGGGCGCTGCCGTCCTTGTAGAACGGGCGCATGGACCCCGACCGGTCCAGCACCAGATACACGGTGGCCCGCAGCCCGGTCAGCCCGTGCGCCTTGAGCCCGGCCTGCGCGGCCTTGTACGGGGCGGCGAGGGCGGGGGCCGTGGCCTTGACCCGGGCGAGGGTGACGGCGGGCTTACCGGCGGGGGCGGACTTGGCCTCGGCCTTCGGTTCGGTGGCGGGCTTCTCGGCCGCGGTTTCCGCTACGGCCTCGGTGGCGGGTTCGGGCTTCGCTTCGGTGGTGGTGGCCGGTTCGGTTGCGGGTTCGGGCTTCGGTTCGGTGGCGGGCTTCTCGGCCGCGGTTTCCGGTACGGCCTCGGTGGCGGGTTCGGGCTTCGCTTCGGTGGTGGTGGCCGGTTCGGTTGCGGGTTCGGGCTTCGGTTCGGTGGCGGGCTTCTCGGCCGC
>NZ_JBIBZU010000025.1:71948-108446 GCF_043088245.1 Streptomyces sp. NPDC014623
CCGCCGTCTTGTCGACGCCCACCGGCTCGGGGGCCGCTTCCACCGTCGACTCGTCGACAGGGTCCGCAACAGCCTCGGGCTCCTCGACCACCGCTGAAGCCGTGACAGGCGCGGCAGGTTCCGCCTCCGGCGCGGGCGCCGCGGCAGGTACCGCTCGGGCCTCCGGCTCCGGGTCGATGTCGATCGTGATCGGCGCCGCAACGGCCGGTTCGACCGCGGCGGTGGTCTCCACAGCCGCGTCCTTCCTGTCGTCCGCGGTGTCCGCAGCAGGCTTCGCCTCCAGGTTCGACCCCTGGGCCGGGACCCTCGGCGTGGTCACCGAAGTGGCGGCCGCCTTGTCGAAGGCCGCCGCCACCAGGTCCGACGCCTGTCCGCTGTCGTGTTCGGCACCGGCGGACCGGTCCGAGGAGGAGGCCGGGGCCGGTACCGAGGCCGTCGCGGGCTCGGCCGCCGAAGTGGCGGTCTCCGGCTCCGGCTCCGTGGGCTGGGTGCGCTCGGCCTGGGGCGGGACGGTGGCCGTGGCCGACTCGTCCTGCTCCGTGCGGCCGAACACCTTGCGCAGCAAGCTCCGAATGCCCATGGGCGAGGCCTTTCGCATGAGTTGGGTGCGATAAATGTCCGTACTGCGGGAATTGATCCCTGGCCAGGGCGGATACGTAAGGTTAGCGGCCGGATCCGGCCGTTCGGTGGCGCGGCCCGCCCCTGTGTCAACCGAGCTCCAACCGAGTCGTCACCGAGTCCTGGCCGGGGCCGGCCGGACCGGAAGGGCTTCAGTGGTCCGGACTTCACCCTCTGTTCACCGGCAGTCCGACGTACGGCGCGGATACGCACCTACCGTCACGCGTGACACACAGACGGAGGGACGAAAACGTGCGCAAACTGCTGCCGCTCATCGGCTCGCACCCGGGCGGGCGCTCTGCGCTGACCTGCCGCTATCGCTGCGGTGACGCCTGCTTCCAGGAGATCCCGAACACGAGCGACAACGAGTACGCCGGTGACATCATCGCCGGAGCCCTGTCGCGCCGGTCGATGATGCGCGCCGCCGCAGTGGTGACGGTGGCCGCCGCCGCGGGGACCGCCGCTCTCTCCGGCCCGGCGGCGCCCGCTGCCGAAGCCGCGCCGCTCACGGGCCGCCCCGGTGGCAAGCCGAAGCCCACCCCTCCGGGTGCCCGGGGTCTGCGCTTCGCGGCCGTGGCGCCCAACAAGGACGACAAGGTCACGATCCCCGACGGTTACGGTCAGAACGTCGTCATCCGCTGGGGTGAACCGATCCTGCGTGGCGCTCCCGCCTTCGACCCGGACAAGCAGTCCGCGAAGGCGCAGGCGGGTCAGTTCGGTTACAACAACGACTTCCTCTCCCTGCTCCCGCTCCGTGGTGAGCGCGGCCGTCAGGTGCTGGTCGCCAACCATGAGTACACGGACGAGGTCCTGATGTTCCGTGATTACGATCCGGGCGACCCGACGCGTGAGCAGGTCGAGATCGCCTGGGCGGCGCACGGACTCTCCGTGGTCGTCGTCCAGGAGGAGAACCGCACCGGCAGGCTCGCACCGGTCAGCCGTCACCCGCTGAACCGTCGTCTCACCGCGACGAGTGAATTCCGGGTCACCGGACCGGCCGCCGGCAGCCCTCTTCTCCGTACCTCCGCCGACCGCACCGGACGCAAGGTGCTCGGCACCCTCAACAACTGTGCGGGCGGCACCACTCCGTGGGGCACCACGCTGCACGGCGAGGAGAACTTCAACCAGTACTTCGCCAACGGTTCCAGCGGCACAGACAAGCGGTACGGCATCGGCACGGGCGCGACGGAACGCAAGTGGGAGCGGTTCGACAAGCGCTTCGACCTGGCCCAGGAGCCCAACGAGGCGCACCGCTTCGGCTGGGTCGTCGAACTCGACCCGTACGACCCCGACTCCACTCCACGCAAGCGGACCGCGCTCGGCCGGTTCAAGCACGAGGCGGCACAGCCCCGCCTGACGTCCGACGGCCGTCCCGTGGTCTACATGGGTGATGACGAACGGTTCGACTACTTCTACAAGTTCGTCTCCAGCAAGCGGATGAAGAAGGGGAACTCGCGGGCGGCCCGGGAGCACAACCTCACACTGCTGGACGAGGGCACGCTGTACGTCGCCAAGCTGACCGGCGACTCCCCGGCCGCGGAGTTCGACGGCACGGGCAAGCTCCCCTCGGACGGCGAGTTCGACGGCAGCGGCGTCTGGATCCCGCTCGCCACGGGCACCACCTCGCACGTCCCGGGCATGACGGCCGAAGAGGTGTACGTCTTCACCCGTCTGGCCGGCGACAAGGTCGGCGCGACGAAGATGGACCGCCCCGAGGACGTGGAGCCCTCCCCGCGCACCGGCCGGGTCTACGTCGCCCTCACCAACAACACCGACCGCGGCAAGACGGGCAAGGCCGGTGCCGACGAGGCCAACCCGCGCAACGCCAACAAGCACGGTCAGATCCTGGAGCTGGCGGAGCACTGGGACGACCCGGCGGGTGACGGGTTCGCCTGGCGGCTCTTCCTCGTCGCGGGCGACCCGGAGGACCCGGCGACCTACTTCGCGGGGTTCCCCAAGGAGAAGGTCAGCCCCATCTCCTGCCCGGACAACGTGGCCTTCGACGACCACGGCAACCTGTGGATCTCCACGGACGGTGCCCAGCTCGGCTCGCACGACGGCCTGTTCGGCGTAGCGACGCAGGGTGAGCGGCGGGGGGAGCTCAAGCAGTTCCTGACCGTGCCGACCGGTGCGGAGACCTGCGGTCCGGTGATCCAGGACCGCCGCGTCCTCGTGGCCGTACAGCACCCGGGTGAGGTCGACGGCGCCTCCGTCGAGAATCCCGCGAGCGCCTGGCCGGACGGACCGGGCAGGATCGTCCGCCCGTCGGTCGTCGCCGTCTGGCGCAAGGACGGCAGGGACATCGGCGTCTGATCCCACGCCCCTCACGGCGCCTCGTCGGATTAGAGTCGTACGCATGGTTTCCGGTGAGGCGCCGCAGGCGGAGGGAAGCGTCCGGGTCGATGCCTGGATCTGGGCGGTCCGGCTGACGAAGACGCGGTCGCAGGCGGCTGCCGCCTGCCGTGCGGGCCACGTGCGGGTCAACGGCGAGCGCGCGAAGCCCGCCCAGGCCCTGCGTACGGGTGACGAGGTGCGGCTGCGGCACGCGGGCCGGGACCGGGTCGTCGTCGTCTCCAAGATCGTGAAGAAGCGGGTGGGCCCGCCGGTGGCGGCGGAGTGCTTCGTCGACAACAGCCCGCCCCCGCCGCCGCGCGAGGTGGCGCTCCAGGTCCCGGTCCGCGACCGGGGCGCGGGCCGCCCGACCAAGCGGGACCGCCGCGAGATGGAACGCCTCCAGGGCCTGCAAGGCCCCAAGGGCAGGGGCCAGGCTCCGGACTAGTCAGCTCTGGTGGCACTCCACCTCGGAGGCGGGGCGCACCTTCGCCTCCGACGGGTCCTCGCCGTGTTCGCGAGCGCGCGCCGCCGGCGCAGCAGATCCCAGCACCGGTCGAGCCGGACCTCCACCTGGCGCAGCCGTGCCCGCTCGCCGTCGGAGAGACCCGGTTCCGCGGTGGTGCGGGGGCGGCCGGGCGCGCTCCTCGGTGACCGGCCCGTCGATGTCGTCGGAGATGTCCTGGCCGGCCATGGCTTCCCCCGGCTCCGACGCCCTTCGGACACCACCGGTATGCGGACGTGTTCCCGCCTCGCGGCCTACCCGCGCCGGGCGGCCACGACCCGTCCCGCCACGCCGCCGGCCACCAGGACCACCCCCGTGAGCAGCACGGCCCACACCGTCGTCAGCAGGGAGCCGGTCAGCGCGTCGTAGACCGCGGCGGCCCCGCCCCGGTCGGCCCCGGGGACCTGGTCGAGGACCCGGTCGCGGCCGACGGCGACGGTGATCCGCAGCAGGACCGCGCCGAGCACCAGCCCGCCGCCGGCCACGGCCGCGGCCGTCAGGCCGGTCCGCGGGCCGCCGCGTACCGGTGCGAGGCCCAGCACCAGGATGAGCAGGACCACCGTCCCCACGGCCGGCCGGACGCCGCAGTACCGCAGCCACCGGAACGAGGACCGCAGGCCGTCGGCACGGTCGGCGGCCAGTACCGTGATCGAGGTCCTGCGGACCGGGATCCGGTCGGCGAGAGGCACCCCGCCGCGCACCAGTTCCTTCTTCACCTCCTCGATCACCGGCGCCAGATCGATGGTCACCGCCTGCTCGTCGTCCCCGCGGAGCGAGGCGGTCACCGCCCGGTGCGCCGTCCGGTTCGCGCTGTCCCAGACCCGCTGGAAGGCCTGGGTCGTGGTGAACGACAGGGCGGTCCCCCGCAGGAACTGCTCGAGGGCCTCCTGCAGCGGCCCGGCGTCGATGTTCTTCATCGCCTCGTCCGTGACCAGTGTGGCCACGGTGTCTTGCACACCGGCGTCGGAGGCCAGCGGGGAGACGGCGGCGAGATACCGGTCGGTGTCGTCGACTTCCAGATCGACCCATGCCGAGAGGGCGCTCACCGGGACCAGGACGGCGAGCAGCACGAGCAGTACCGCCGACAGGGCCGCTGAGAGATAGGTCCGCACAGGCACCAGCCAATCCCGTGCGACGGCGGGGCGCCCCGGGCCGTACGCCGTTCGAGTTGCCGGGCGGTCCGGCCGGGTGTGCGCCGGGGATACGGGGACGGGGTGACGGAAGGGGCTGGGCGCCATGGCCACACACGCCGCGATGCCGACGCGCCACCGCACGCGGGCCCGCGCCCCGGCCCGGCGGGTACACGGGCACACCGCGCTCGCCAGGGCGGTGCCGCTCGCACCGGGAGTGATCCCCGGCTCGTGGGCCTCCTTCGTCAGGCGGGACGGCGGGGCGGCCACGGGCGGGCAGATCCGGCTCGGTGCCGTCTCCGGGCCGGCCTTCGCCGTGCTCCGCCACGCGCTCGCGCGGATCCGCCGGGCCGCGCCGCGCGAACCGCGCGCCGCGGCGTCCGGCGTGCTGGCCGGGGCCCGGCCGGCTTCCTGCCCAGCCCGGACGGCAGGAGCGTGCTGATGCCGGGCTTCAACGGGCCGGCGGCCGGCGCGGGCACGCTCCGCATGATGTCCTGCCTCTCCCGCACGCGCGAGGAGTGGCCCCGGCCGTTCCCGCGGACCTGCGGGGGCGCGGCCGCCGGGGCGTGATCCGGCGACCGCGCCCGTCCGTTCCCCCGATCCGCCCACCGACCGGGGTCCACCGTGCCATCGTGGCCTGCGACTGCCCTCGAACCGCCGACAGGGAAGGGACCATGAGTACTGAACTGGCCATCGAGACCGAGGGGCTGGTGAAGGTCTTCGGTGACAACCGCGCGGTGGACGGCGTCGACCTCGCCGTACCCGCGGGTACCGTCTACGGGGTCCTGGGCCCCAACGGGGCCGGGAAGACCACTGTCGTGCGGATGCTGGCGACCCTGCTGCGGCCGGACGGCGGCCGGGCGCGGGTCTTCGGCCACGACGTCGTCAAGGACGCCGACACGGTCCGCGGCCGGGTCAGTCTCACCGGGCAGTACGCCTCGGTCGACGAGGACCTCACCGGCACGGAGAACCTGGTGCTGCTGGCCCGGCTCCTCGGCCACGCCAAGCCGGACGCCAGGGGACGGGCCGCGCAGCTGCTCGAGGCCTTCGGGCTGAGCGAGGCGGCGGGCAAGCAGGTGAAGAACTACTCCGGCGGTATGCGGCGACGGATCGACATCGCCGCCTCCATCCTGAACACGCCGGACCTGCTCTTCCTCGACGAGCCGACGACGGGGCTCGACCCGCGCAGCCGTAACCAGGTGTGGGACATCGTGCGGGCCGTGGTGGCCCAGGGCACGACGGTCATGCTGACCACCCAGTACCTCGACGAGGCCGATCACCTGGCCTCCCGCATCGCCGTGATCGACCACGGCAAGGTGATCGCCGAGGGCACGAAGGGCGAGCTCAAGGCGTCCGTCGGCGCGGGATCCGTCCATCTGCGTCTGCGGGACCCCGGGCAGCGCCCGGAGGCCGAGCGGGTGCTGGCGCTCGCGCTGAACGCCACGGTGCAGCTGGACAGCGATCCCGTGGCGCTGACCGCCACGGTCAGCGGGCACGGCACCGACGCGGGGGCGGCCGAGCAGGCCGCCCGCGCGCTGGCGGAACTGGCCCGGTGCGGTATCCACGTGGACAACTTCGCGCTGGGCCAGCCGAGTCTCGACGAGGTCTTCCTCGCGCTCACGGACAAGAAGGGGGTGGCGGCATGAGCACCGCGCCCACCGGAACCGAACGCGCCGACGCCGGGCTCACCGCACCGGACGCGGAGACGCTGGCGTCCCTGCTGGTCGGCCGGGAGCGGCCGCGCCGGCCCAGTGCGCTGTCCGCGTCGCTCACCTTCGGGTGGCGGGCCATGCTGAAGATCAAGCACGTGCCGGAGCAGCTCTTCGACGTGACGGTCTTCCCGATCATGATGGTGCTGATGTTCACGTACCTCTTCGGCGGGGCGCTGGCCGGTTCCACCGAGGGGTACATCCAGTTCCTGCTGCCGGGGATCCTCGTCATGAGCGTCGTGATGATCACGATGTACACGGGTGTCGCCGTCAACACCGACATCGCGAAGGGCGTGTTCGACCGCTTCCGTACGCTGCCCGTCTGGCGGCCGGCCCCGATGGTCGGCTATCTGCTCGGCGACGTCGTGCGCTACCTCCTGGCCTCGGCCGTGATGCTCGTGGTCGGCATCGTCATCGGCTACCGGCCGGCCGGCGGTGTGCTGGGAGTGCTGGCGGGCGTCGCCCTCCTGCTGGTGTTCTCGTTCGCCTTCTCGTGGATCTGGACGATGTTCGGCCTGATGCTGCGCACCGAGAAGTCGGTGATGGGCGTCAGCATGATGGTGATCTTCCCGCTGACGTTCCTGAGCAACGTCTTCGTCGACCCCAGGACGATGCCGGGCTGGCTGCAGGCGTTCGTCAACAACAGTCCGGTGACACATCTCGCCGCAGCGGTACGCGAGTTGATGGCAGGCGACTGGCCCGCGACGGACATCGCCTGGTCACTGGGCTGGTCCGCGCTGTTCGTCGTGGTCTTCGGCTCGGCGACCATGCGGCTCTACAACCGGAAGTGACGGCGGCCCCCCGGCCGGCTCCCGCGATGCCGAGGGGTCCGGCCGGGGGTGGTCCGGCGGGCCGCTCAGTCGCGTACGACGGTGACCGGGCAGGTGGCGTGCTGGGTGACATGGAGACTGACCGAGCCGAGCAGGGTCGCCTTGAAGCCGCTGTAACCGCGGGCGCCGACGACCAGCAGGTTCGCGCCCCTGGAGCGCTCCAGCAGGGTCTGGGCGGGATGGCCGATCACGACGACCTTCTCGACCGCCGCCGCTCCGTCGGCACCGAGGGCCTCCTCCAGCGCCTCGTCGAGCGCCACCGTCGCCACCGCCTGCGGGTCGAAGTCCTCCGGCATGCCCGGCATGAGGGACCCCCAGCCGGTCGCGGGATATTCCCAGCTGTTGACCGCCTCGACGGTGTCGCCGGTCAGTCCGGCCTGGCGTACGGCCCAGCGCAACGCCTTGATCGACGCGTCCGATCCGTCGACGCCCACGACGATCCTGCCCATGTCTGCCTCCATCGGTTCAGCGCGTATGTGGCATACAGGGGTCAACTGTAATCAATCCGGGCACGGGGGGCCGGTGAGGCCCCCCGTGCCGCGGTTCAGCTGATCCGCAGATCCGCGAGCTGCTGCGCGAACGGGACGACCGCGTCCTCGCCGTCGTCGAGGGTGAGGGCCCGGGAGGCGCCGGAGACGGTCCGCCCCGTGACCGCGGAGGCGAGCTCGCTCCCCGCGCGCCGGATCCGGGACGGCAGTCCCTCGGCGTACTCGTCCCCGTGCGAACCCCAGTCCTCCGACGCCGCGTAGACGGAGGTCGGCAGGACCACGGCCCGCAGGTAGGCGAAGAGCGGGCGCAGCGCGTGCTCCAGGACCAGCGAGTGCCTGGGCGTCCCACCGGTCGCCGCGACGACGACGGGCTTGCCGGTCAACGCGGTGTGGTCGACCAGGTCGAAGAAGGACTTGAACAGCCCGCTGTACGACGCGGTGAACACGGGCGTCACGACGATCAGCCCGTCCGCCCCGGTCACCGCGTCGAGTGCCTTCTCCAGGCCGGCCGACGGGAATCCGGTGACCAGGTGGTTGGCGATGTCGACGGCCAGATCACGCAGCTCGACGGCCTGGACCTCGACGCGGCGGTCCTGTCCGGCCGCCAGCCTCTCGCGGGCGGCCTCGGCGAGCCGGTCGGCCAGCAGCCGGGTGGACGAGGGAGTGCTGAGTCCGGCCGCGACGGCGACGATCTTCAGGGGGGCGGTGGCGGGCACGGGGCTCAGAGCTCCTTCGGGTCTGCGGCGGCTGCGGCGCGGGCGGCGGTGACCGCGGGGTGGACGGGGGCGTCCGGCACGCCGGCCGGGCGCAGGCGGGCGAATTCCTTACGCAGTACGGGTACGACCTCCTCGCCCAGGATGTCGAGCTGCTCCAGGACCGTCTTCAGCGGCAGTCCCGCGTGGTCCATCAGGAACAGCTGGCGCTGGTAGTCGCCGACGTCCTCGCGGAAGGACAGGGTCCGCTCGATGACCTCCTGCGGGGAGCCGACGGTCAGCGGGGTCTGCCGGGTGAAGTCCTCCAGGGAGGGCCCGTGGCCGTAGACCGGCGCGTTGTCGAAGTACGGGCGGAACTCCCGTACCGCGTCCTGCGAGTTCTTCCGCATGAACACCTGGCCGCCGAGGCCCACGATGGCCTGCTCGGCGGTGCCGTGCCCGTAGTGGGCGTACCGGCGCCGGTAGAGGTCGACCATCTTCCTGGTGTGCTCCATGGGCCAGAAGATGTTGTTGTGGAAGAACCCGTCGCCGTAGTAGGCGGCCTGTTCGGCGATCTCCGGGGAGCGGATGGAGCCGTGCCAGACGAAGGGCGGAACGCCGTCCAGCGGGCGCGGGGTCGCGGTGAAGGACTGCAGCGGAGTGCGGAACTTCCCCTCCCAGTCGACGACGTCCTCCCGCCACAGCTTGTGCAGCAGCGCGTAGTTCTCGATCGCGAGCGGGATCCCCTGACGGATGTCCTTGCCGAACCAGGGGTAGACCGGCCCGGTGTTGCCGCGGCCCGTCATCAGGTCGACGCGGCCGTCGGCCAGGTGCTGGAGGGTGGCGTAGTCCTCGGCGATCTTCACCGGGTCGTTGGTGGTGATCAGTGTGGTGGAGGTCGAGAGGATCAGGTTCTCGGTGCGGGCGGCGATGTAGCCGAGGGTGGTCGTCGGCGAGGACGGTACGAACGGCGGATTGTGGTGCTCGCCGGTCGCGAAGACGTCCAGGCCCACTTCCTCGGCCTTGAGAGCGATCGCGAGGGTCGCCTTGATCCGCTCGTTCTCGCTCGGTGCCGTACCGGTCGTGGGGTCGGTGGTGACATCCCCGACGGTGAAGATCCCGAACTGCATGGCGCCCGCCTCCAAAGCGTTGAGCAACTTGGTTGAACATTGAACTATATGAACACACCCTACAACGGAGCACCCCCTCTCCCTATTCCGCCTGCTCCCGGCGCCCGGTCGCCCCGGCGTGCGCACCCTGGACGCGGCGCCGCAGCGGCCGCCGGGCGGGGAGCGGCCGACGAACGGGAGCGAGCGCTGGGAGGAGCGCGGCGTCCTGCGGCGCGTCCTCGTCCACGTCTTCACGGTCCACCCGTCCACCGGCTTCGTCATGCCGCTGTTCCACGTCGGCGGCGACAGGTGGCCGGCGCGCGGGGGCGGGAAACGCTCCGTGCCGGAGGAGCGGTGCGCGCTAGACTCCGCCCATGACCTCCGTACCGTGCCGGAACTGGTGGCGCTCCTCCTAGGAGCGGCCACCTTCTCTGCGCGGAACCAGGGCCGTTCGATCTTCGGGCGGCCCTCATCTGTGCCCCGGTCCCCTGCGACGGGCCGCCCTCCACGCCTACACCACCAGCGAGGAGAGCCCCCGTGACCATCACCACCGACCCGGCCGTCGGCCCTGCCGTGCGCCGCAGCGCCGAACTGGAACAGCAGCTCGCCCTGGACCCCGGCCGCTTCCGGGTCCTCACCGGGGACCGGCCCACCGGGGCCCTGCACCTCGGGCACTACTTCGGCACCCTCCACAACCGGGTGCGTCTCCAGGACCTCGGTGTGGACGTCTTCGTGCTCATCGCCGACTACCAGGTCCTCACCGACCGGGACGTCGCCGAGCGGCTCACCGAGCACGTGGAGGGCCTGGTCCTGGACCATCTCGCCATCGGGATCGACCCCGAGCGGTCGACGGTCTTCAACCACAGTGCCGTCCCCGCCCTGAACCAGCTGCTGCTGCCGTTCCTCTCCCTCGTCTCCGTCGCCGAACTCGGCCGCAACCCCACCGTGAAGGACGAGATCGCGCACTCCAGGCAGTCCGCCGTCAGCGGCCTCATGTACACCTATCCGGTGCACCAGGCCGCCGACATCCTGTTCTGCAAGGGCGATCTCGTACCCGTCGGCCAGGACCAGCTGCCGCACCTGGAGATCACCCGCACCGTCGCCCGCCGCTTCAACGAGCGCTACGGAGCGGTCTTCCCCGAGCCCGACGCGCTGCTCTCCACCGCGCCCCTGCTGCTCGGCACCGACGCCACCAAGATGAGCAAGAGCCGGGGCAACTCCATCGCTCTGGGCGCCGACGCCGACGAGACCGCGCGGCTGATCAGGGGCGCCACCACCGACGCCGACCGGCACATCACCTACGACCCCGAGCTGCGGCCCGGGGTGTCGAGCCTGGTGCTGCTGGCCGCGCTCTGCCTCGGCCGCGACCCGCACGAGGTCGCCGAGGAGATCGGGAGCGGCGGTGCGGCCGCCCTCAAGCGGACCGTGACGGAGGCCGTCAACACGCGCATGGCCCCGATCCGCGCCCGGCGCGCGGAGTACGCCCAGGACATGGGATACGTACGGGACGTGCTGCGCGCCGGGAACGAGCGCGCGAACGCCGTGGCCGAGGCGACCCTGGGGGAGGTGCGGGAAGCGATGGGGATGTTCCGCTGACCGCGCCCTCAGGCCGCTCCCCGGCCCCGCCCCGGCCGCGTTCGCCGCGGCTCAGGGGCGGAGCGCCGAGCGCTGCCTGCGCAGCAGCTCGGCCAGACCGCGCCGGGTCGCGGCGATCACCACCCGGTCCTCCGCCCGCAGCACATAACCCGGGTGGAGGTCCCAGACCAGGCCGGAGGGCCGGCCCGAGGTCCCGGGGCCCGTGGGGTCGAGGGGGTCGTACGGCGGCACGGCCGTCAGATCCGGGAGGCGGTCGGCCGGCGGGGTGGCGTCCAGGGCCAGGACCCGCCAGGCGCCCGCCCGGAACGCCTGGTCGACGGTCCGGCCCTCCAGCTGGGGGTGACCCGCCACCTCCAGGGCGGCGAACAGCATCACCTTGCGTTCCACCGGCACCGCCCCCAGGATCTGCCGGCCCATCATGGCGACCGCGAAGGCCGGCGCGGCCAGATGGGACACCGAGCGGGAGCGGGTCAGGGCCTGCGGGTGAGCCGTGCGCAGGGTGCGGTAGACGGCCGTGGCGAACTCGTCGTCGTACAGGCGCAAGGCCACCCGCAGGTCCGGCTTCACCGAGCGCGCGTACAGCGCGGCTTCGAGGTTCGTCGTGTCGACGCTGGTCAGGGCCAGCAACGCACGGGCCCGGCGGATCTTGGCCGCTTCCAGGACACCCTCTTGGGTCACATCACCCAGGACCGTCGGGACGTGCAGGCTGCGGGCCAGCGGAATGCCGCGCGCCTCCGGGTCCTCCTCGACGACCACCACGGGGATGTCCAGCTCACGCA
The DNA here is from genome assembly GCF_043088245.1 of Streptomyces sp. NPDC014623. NCBI lineage: Bacteria > Bacillati > Actinomycetota > Actinomycetes > Kitasatosporales > Streptomycetaceae > Streptomyces > Streptomyces sp. NPDC014623. The sequence continues at coordinate 83,736 of NZ_JBIBZU010000025.1, forward strand.
GCCGCACCAGGACCCTCGTACCGATCTTGCCGAGCCCCAGCAGGACCACGTGGCCGGACAGACCGCGCGGGGGACGGCGCAACGAGGACGCGGTGCGCAGCGAGCCGAACGCCTCCAGGACGGCGGCGACCAGCAGGGGCAGCAGCAGGAGTCCGGCCATGCCGGAGAGCAGCTGGATCACCTGGCGGGACGCCGAGTCGTCCGTCTCGACCGCCGGGTCACCCATCGCCAGCAGGTCGAGCATGGTCAGGTAGGCGGCGTGCAGCGGGCTGTCTCCCGTGGTGATCACCGAGGCGACGGCCAGGGCGATGACGGCCGCCGCGACGCCCAGCGCCGACCAGCGCAGCCGTCGCGAGAAGACCTGGCCGAGCGGCGCGCCCCTGCCTCCCATACGGGTGGGTCCCCGGTCGGGCCCCGCATGGCTGATGGCTTCCAGGACGACGGTGCCCCGGCCCGTGGCGGCGTTCACCGTCGCCAGGTCGGGCAGGAGCTGGGGCCCCTCCGCGCCACTGCTGTCGGAGCCCTCGGCACCGGCCGGGTCCTGGCTGGTGGAGGAGAGCAGGGCCAGGGTGCACAGCCCGGGGTCGGCGAGCTCGCCCGGCCGGGGCGGGGTGCGTTCGACGGCGCGCAGGAGCAGGCCTTCGGCCTGGATGACCTTGCTGCTGCCGGTCAGCGCGGTGGCGGCCAGGGCGGGGGCCGCGGTGTCGGCGTCGGACAGGACGGTGGTGGAGGCGTCCATGGCGGCCGGGTCGAGGCCCGGCACGGAGACGGCCGCCGCCTGGTCGAGCAGCGTCTCCAGGTGCTGACCGAGCTTGCGGTTGTAGAGCCGGATGACGAGACGCAGGCGCGGATTGAGCCGGCGGGCCGTCAGGGCGGCGCGGATGTTGCGCTCGTCGTCGTCGTAGACGAGGGCGAGCGCGGCGGCCCGGTCGACGCCCGCCTCCTCCAGCACGTCGTCGGAGGGCTCGTGGGCCTCCATGATGCGGACGGCCTCGACCCCGGCGTTCGTATCGCCGTCACCGCCCCCTGCGCCCGCACCGTTGCGGCTCATCGCCGCGGACATGCGCCCGAAAAGGGCCACCGCACGCGCCCGCTGGGTCAGCGGGAGCTCCGGCCTGCTGGTGTCGCGGCCCGGCGGGACCAGGAGCGTGACCCGTTCCCCGTACACGTAACGCAGCTCCACGGCGAGCCGGCGGGCGAGGGTGTCGTCGCCGCAGACCACCATGTGGCCGTTGTTCACGGGTCGTTGGGGCTGGTGAGGAAGTGTGGACACGGAACCCAGCATGCCTTGCCTCCTCCGGTTCAGCCGGACGTACCGGTGATCATCGTGTGACGGGGGTGTGGAACCTGGTCACCCGGCAGCCTCTCGGGCCGGCGGGGACCGGCAGCCCGCTCGATGGCCGCCTCGACCGCCGCGAGCCGGTCCGCGAGCAGCCCCAGCGCCCCGACCGCACGGGAGGCGGGGTCCCCCTCCGGGCCGCCGAGCGCCTGCGTGCGTACGTAGGAAGAGGTGATCGCCGCCCACCGCTCCGCCTGCGCCGGGGTGAGCGTGCCCCGCAGGGCGGCCAGCTTCAGCAGGTTCGACTCGGCGCCCGTGGTGAGCGTCTGGGCCTCGCCCGCGTAGTGGTCGTCGATGAGGGCGGCGAGCTCGGCGTCGTTCATGACGGGCACGATCCGCTCCGCGATCTTGTTCATGTCCCGGTACGAGCCCTGCAGCCGGAACGGCGGTTCGGTGCGCGAGGCGTCCGTCTGCGCCGCCGAGGCGATGTACGCCGCGTTCACCGCGAGGACCGTGTCCCGGGCGGTGAGCAGATGGCGCAAGGTGGAGAGGATCCGCTCCAGCTCGGCCGCGCTGTACGGGTGGTCCAGACGGTCGGCGGAGGCAGGGAGGTCCGCACCGGAGGCGAGGCGCACGAGGCGCTCGAGATCGCTCCGGGAGCGCGCGGCCAGCGGGGCCAGCACCGGGTTGGCGGTCAGCGCGTTCTCGACGAAGCTCAGCGCGAAGACCTCGTCCCGGCCGCTGAGGACCTCACCCAGGTTCCATACGTCGGCCCGGTTGGCGAGCATGTCCGGAATCCGGAACCGGGCCCCGGACTCGGTGTACGGATTGCCCGCCATCACCACGGCGAACCGCTTGCCCCGCAGGTCGTAGCCGCGTGGCTGCCCGTCCTGCACCCCCTCGACACGGCGGGTCGTGTCACAGAGCGGGATGAACTTCTGGAGCAGCTCGGGCGAGGTGTGCTGGATGTCGTCCAGATAGAGGAGCGTGTTGCTGCCCGCCGCCAGCGCGAAGTTGATCTTCTCGACCTCCCGGCGGGCGGTCGCCCCGGGCGCCAGTGCCGGATCGAGCGAGGTCACGTCGTGGCCGAGGTTCGGGCCGCTGACCTTGACGAGGACCATCCCGATCCGCTCCGCGACGTACTCCACCAGGGTCGTCTTGCCGTAGCCCGGCGGGGACACCAGCAGAAGCAGGCCCTGGGAGTCGGTGCGCCGGTCCCCGTCGGCGGTACCGATCTGTTTGGCGAGGCTGTCACCGACGAGTGGGAGGTACACCTCGTCCAGCAGCCGGCTGCGGACGAACGCCGGTATCGCGCGCGGCCGGTGGTCGTCCAGCCGCAGCCGGGACCGCTCGGCCGCGACCAGGGCGGTCCGCAGTCGCTGGTACGCGCGAAATCCAGGCACGGCGCGGGCGCGGAACTCGGCCGTCCGGGCGAGGATTTCGTCCAGCCGGATCGTCAGCCGCCCCCGCACCAGGCGCGGGTGGTCGCCGAGGAGGCCGTCCACCGTCGCGGTCAGCGGCGCGTCGCAGTCGTAGCGCTCCAGCTCCGGGCACAGCTCCACGGCGGCCGCCTCGGCGAGATCCCCGTCGTCCGCGTCCGTGCCGCTCGCGGCGGCGTAGGAGGCGAGCCAGCCCTCCACCAGCCGGCGCCTGGCCGGGAGGTCACCGGCCAGGGCGGCCAGGTCCTCGTCGTACGCGGATGTGCCCAGGGCGCGGCGGAACTTCTCCAGGAAGGTCCGGGCCGGCGCGCTCGTGACGAAGCCGGCGGGACCACCGGCCAGCTCCTCGAAGAGGTACTCGGCGACGGCCGGTTCCGACCGCATCACCGCCGCCCACTCCTCCTGGAGCGTGGCGACGGCGGGAGCGAGTCCGAAGGTGGCACGGGCCCGGGCCAGCGAGCGGGCCTGCCGTGTCCAGGACGTACGCAGGGCCTCGTCGGCGTCGTGCGCCCAGAAGAGCTGGGCCGCCGTGCGCACCGAAGGCGTGAAGCGCAGCAGCCCGGCCCCGGCGCGCAGCCGCAGCAGCACCGTCAGCACGGCGAGCGCGTCCTGGTCGTGGACGCCCCGCTGGTACCCCTCGTCGTACGCCGAGGCCGCCGCCTCCCGCACGAGCGCCGTGAGGTCGGCGCCGGCCAGGGCGTCCGCACCGTGCTCGTCCAGGAGCCGGGCGGCCAGGTGCTCGGCGCGGTAGACGTCCGCCGACTCCGAGGGCAGAGACTGTTCCCCGTGGACGCGGGCCGCCGCGAACTCCGGGTCGGTGACCGGCGCCCGGTAGTCCGTGCCGGTCAGCGCGAAGGCGAGCCCGCCCTCCGAGGGGACCAGGGTCAGGTCGAAGGGCCGGGTGTTCACCGCGAAGCGGTGGCGGCCCAGCCGGATCACCGAGCCGCCGTCCGTGTACAGCTCACCCCGGTCACGCAGCGCGCGCCCCGCCTCCTGCCGGGCCGCCTTCAGCCGGCCGTCCAGTTCCCCGGCGCGGACCGGGTCGCCGAGCGCGCGGAGCTCCTCGGCGGTGCGGCGGACCTTGGCGACCATGGGGTCGGAGGCGAAGTACGTGTGGACGGCGTCCGCGTCCTCCAGCCCGGCCAGTCGCCGGGAGACCGTCTCCAGGACCCGGGCCGCGGACTCCGCGAGGCGTTCCGCGCGCCGGGCACGGGCGTCCTGCAACGTCTGCTTCCGGCCCGAGAAGGCCTCGTACACCTCCGTACGGCGCTCGCCGATCCGGCCCAGGAAGTCGTCGGAGTCCGCGAAGCGGGACTCCAGGTCCTCCAGTTGCAGCAGCACCCTGGCCAGCTGCTCGTCACAGGCCTCGGGGGAGTCCGCCGAGGCGAGCGCCCCCGTGACGGCCTGCCCGAGCAGGGCGAACTCGGCGGCGAACTCGGCCTGTCCCTCCCGGGACACCAGCTCCCCGCGCCGGGCGCCGAGGGTCGCGCGGGCCCGGTTGGCGCCGCCCAGTACCTCGGCGATCCGCTCCAGGACCGACGTACGGACGGTGGCGTCGCCCATGTCCAGCCCGGTCACCACGTCCGTGACCGTCGCCAGGCCGTCCGTGATCTCCGTCAGCCGGTCCTCGGCCGATGAGGCGTCGGTGACGCTGCCCAGCGCCTCCGCGCCCGCGGTGATGTCCGCGATGTCCTGGTGGTACCCGGTGAACGCGTCCTCCCGGGCGAGGAAGGCCACGGCGCGCTGGGCGGCCGACTCCAGATCCCGTTCCGTCTTCTCGCGGAGCGCGGCGATGCGCTCCGTGTCGGCGTACCGCATCTCGTCGAGTGTCGCCAGGTGGCCGTGGGCGCGGCGGAGTTCGGTGAGCCTGCCGACCCAGTCGGCGGCCGAGCGCGGGGCCTCGCCCCGGATACGGCGGACCAGGGCGGTGAGCCCGGCGGCCGCCTCGTCGAGCGCGGCGGCGGCCTGCCCGGTCAGCTCCTGGACCGTCCCGAACTCGGCCAGGACCTGGCGGGCGGTGGCCCGCAGCTCCTCCAGCGGCTCGGCGAGCGCTCCCAGCCCGGGATCGGCGAGCCAGTGGTAGCGGTCGCCCGCCCGGCCGCAGTCGGCGACGAGCCGGCCGTACACGGCGGCCGTCGGCGTCATGTCCCGCACCCCGTGCGCCAGGGCCAGGCAGTCGGAGATCCCGCGCACCAGATCGGCGTTGCCCGTCCGGGCGAGCGGCCCGGTGCCGGCGGGACGGGAGGCGGCGTAGGTGTCGGAGACGTACGGGGTCTGCCAGCGCTGCAACGGGTGGACCCGGCCCGGTCCGTCCGCACCGTCCTTCAGCAGCACCAGGGTGCCGTCGTCGAGGAGGGCGTGCCCGCGTCCGAGCAGGGGGGTGGCGACCTCCTGGCGGATCAGGTTGTAGGGCAGGAGCAGGGTGCGGCTCCCGTCCCTGGACCGGAAGACGTACAGCACGTCCTCGCCGTTGGGCGAGGGGACCGCGCCCTCGAAGACGGGGTCGTGGAGCTCCCCCGCGGTGTCGAAGGTCCTGGCCGCCCCGGTGGTGAGGTAGTAACCGCCGGGGAAGATGATCCCCTGGTCCTCGGGGAGCAGACGGCAGGACGGCCCGATCGCGTCGAGGCGCCGCACGGTGGACAGCAGCGTGTTGAAGACCAGATGGCGCCAGGCCTCCTCCTTGTACGGGCGCACCCGCAGCAGGATCAGCGGGCCGGCCACGGCGTACTCGACAGCGGCGTCCGCCAGGGACTGCAGCGGCTCGTCGACCGGCTCCTCGTAGATCCCGTCGGGGGACCCGGTGCCGTCGGTGGTCCTGACGGTGAGCGTGCCGCCCAGCGTGTCCACGAACACCCTGCCCAGCACGGAGACGTGCGGATGCCGGCCGGGCACATGGGCGTCCCGCCCCGCCGGGACCCACTCGACGTCGTGCGACGGCGGGAAGACGTGGTCACGGTCGCCCCGGGCGTCCAGGAAGGCCCCGGGCGCACCGTCCGGACCCAGGGCCCAGCGCAGGACCCGGATGTCCTCGGCGGTCTCACCGGTACGGAAGACCGCGAGCAGCCGGCCGTTGACGCGCCGTAGCCGCAGCAGCCGGGCGTCACGGTAGTAGCGGTGCAGACCGGTGAACTCCCGTACGAAGGCCGTGTCGTCCAGCAGCCCCGCGTCCGCCTCCTCCAGATCCGGCTCGCGCAGGACCAGGACGTCACCGACCCCGGCGTCACCCCGTGCGCCCGGCCCCCGCTCGAAACCGAACAGCAGGCGCCCGCCCACGGCGACGAGGTCGCGCGCCACCGAGGGGTGCTCCGTACGCACCTGTTCGGTGGAGAGGAGGCGCAGCCCGGCGGAGCCGAACTCCTCGGTCCGCCGCTCGTTGAGTGCCTCGGCCCGCCGGACCAGCTCGTCGGCCTGCTCGTGGAGCCGCCGCCGGAGCATCCCGTAGGCATCGGCGTCGGCATCGGTGAAGGTGACGTCGCGGTCCATGCGTGAAGCTCCCTACGAGATGACGTTCGACGACCCGCCCGTCCGGTGGCAGGGCCGGGGTGGTCCGGCCACCGGACGGGGCCCTGCTACTGACCGACTGCCGCGCCGTTCCGCGAGGCCGTTCCGCCGGCCGGGGCCGTCCCCGCCAGGGACGACACCGTCATCCCCGCCAGACCCAGTTCTTCGGCGGCGGCGAGCAGCTGCCCCACCTGCCCCGAGGCCGCCCCCGGTGCCCGCATGAGCTGCGTCAGCAGGGCCGAGACCGTCAGGTTCCGTACGTCCCCGGTGGACACGGAGCCCAGGACCTTGGTCAGGTCGTCCGTGAACGACCCCCGGCCGTCCAGCCACGGCCCGGCCAGCGCCTGCGCGGTCTTCGAGTTCTCCACGAACCCGTCCACGCTCCGGCCCAGCGAGATCGAGGACACCAGACGGTCGAAGAAGACCGAGTCGCCGCCGACGATGTCGATGTCCGCGTTCTCCAGTCCCGTCGCCAGCACCGTCGCCTGGGCCTCGGCGACCTGCCGCTGGACGTCGAACCCGGCGAGCCTGATCTCCTTCTCCGCGTCCAGCCGCAGCCGGTACTCCTCGTGCCCGCGGGACGCCTCGTCGAGTGCCGCCATCGCCGCGGCCTTCTGGGTGAGCCCCGCCGCCTCGGCCTTCAGCTTCTCGCCGATCACCGCCGCGTCCGCTGTGGCCTGCGCCCGCGTCCCCTCCGCGACCGCCAGGGCCTTGAGGCGCGCACCCTCCGCCTCGGCCCTGAGCCGGGCCTCCGTGGCCTGGGCCTCCGCACGGCCGGCCTTCTCCGTGACCTCGGCCTCCGCCTCCCGGACCTGGACGTCCGCGAGCCCGGCGGCGGCACTCTCCGCCTGGACGCCCTCCGCGAGCCGCAGCTTCGCCTGTGCGTCCAGGTCGGCGGTCTTCAGCCGCGCCTCGGCGAGCGTCAGCTGCTCGGCCGCCAGGTGCGTCGCCGCCGCCTCCGCGGCCTCCGCCGCCTTGATGTCCTTGACGAGCTTCTCCTGCGCCTCCGCCTCCGCGGCGATGATCACGGACCTGCGGGTGCGCTCCGCCTCCTCGACGGACCGCAGGGTCAGGATCGACTCCTCCTGCTCGGCGACCGTACGGTCCACCGCGATCCGCTCCCGGATCACGTCCGCGACCTCACGGCGCTCGGCCTCGACCTCCTTCGCCGCGGCGATCCGGTTCAGCTCGGTCTCCCGGTCCCGGCCGATGACCTCCAGCAGCCGGTCCTTCTCGATGCGCTCGTTCTCCACCGCGATGACCCGTTCACGGTTCTTCTGTGCGACGGCCACCTCGCGCGCCTGGTTCTCCCGCTGGATGCCGAGCTGCTCCTCGGTGCGGATGAACGCGCTCTGCGCACCGAGCCGCTCCTCCTCCTGCACCCGTGCGGTGACGGCTTCCTCCCGGGCCCGCAGCGTCTCGACCTCGCGGCGCTGCTTGATCTCCGCCTCGGCCTGCCGTCGCTCCAGCTCCAGGATGGTCTCGCGGGCGTCGACGTCCTGCCGGGTGATCTCCTTCTGCTCGGTGCGCTGGAACTCGTTGGTCCGCACGTGCTCGATCGCCGTCAGCTCGGTGATCTTCCGGATGCCCTGTGCGTCCAGGATGTTGGCGCCGTCGAGCTGCGCCATCGGCGTCTGCTCGAGGAAGTCGATCGCGGCGTCGTCGAGGTGATAGCCGTTCAGGTCGGTCCCGATGACCCGGATGATCCGGTCCCGGAACTCCTCGCGCTTGGTGTAGAGGTCGACGAAGTCCAGCTGCTTGCCGACCGTCTTGAGTGCCTCGGAGAATTTCGCGGCGAAGAACTCCTGGACGGCGGCCTTGTCGCTCGCCCGTTCCGTGCCGATGGCCTGCGCGACCTTGATGACGTCCTCCACGGTCTTGTTGACCCGGACGAAGAACGTGATGTGGATGTCGGCGCGGATGTTGTCCTGGCAGATCAGGCCCTCGCGGCCGGTACGGCGGATCTCGATGGTCTTCACCGAGATGTCCATGGTCTCGGCCTTGTGCAGCACCGGAAGGACCACGGCACCGGTGAAGGTGACGTCGACCTTCTTGGTCTTGGAGATGATCAGTGCCTTCCCCTGCTCGACCTTGCGGAAGAGCCGGGTGATGACGAAGACCAGAGCGATGGTGATGAGCAGGACAACGGCGATCATCACGCCGATGCCCCAGGAGATGGCATCCATGTCAGTCCCAGACGTACGAAGAGGAGGAGCGCCCCGCATCACGGCGCGCGGAACCACGGGCCCTCGGGCCCGGAAGGAGAAGGCGGGTCAGCCGGCCTCGCGCGGCAGCGGTCGCGGGGCGAGCGCCGCGTCGTACGACGAGACCCAGAAGAACTCGCCGCCGGCGTCGTAGGCGTAGAGGAGCCCCGTACTGCCGGAGCTGAGCACCTCACCCGGAGCGGACGGCATCAGTAGCTGCCTGACCTGCACGATCGCGGTCGAACCGTCGGCTGCCGCGACCTCGGCCTGCCCGAAGTCGGCACTGACGGACCCGGTGCGGATCGTGCAGATCCGGCCCACGAAGTCCTCCCGGGACGGTGGAGGTTCCGCGGGGAAGAACCGGCGGAAGCGGCGTACGAGCATGCGGACCACCCCCCAGGCGGTCAGTAGTGACCCCGCCAGCACGGCGAGGTGGAACACGGCCCGCAGGGTGCCGGTGGCTCCGCTGCTCAGGACCAGGACCGAGCCGGTCAGGCCGGTGAACCAGGCGACGACGACGAACAGCGACACCGACACGGAGACGGGCACCCCGCCGAAGCCGGCCGCTTCGGTGTCGAGGTCGGTGTCGAAGGAGTCGTGCCCGGCGGCTCCGGCCAGCACCAGCAGCCAGAAGCAGACCACGACCACCAGGGCGGCACCGAAGAGGACGGTGGGGAAGGTGAGTGCTACGGAAAGGAATCCGGTCATCAGGTCCTGCCCCCGTCCCGCCTGCCGTCGTACGGTCACCGGAGGCCGTGCGGCGGTGGGCGGGGGCACCGGCGCCACGACACCGCGAACGGTCCCGCGGCAGCCGGTTCCTTCCCCCGTGATCCCCCGTACTTCCCCCGTGTGCTGCTGGACCGATCGTGCCATCGGGAGCCGGCCGGGCACACTGCCGGAATCCGGCAGCCTTCCCGGGCCGTCGTTGCCGGGCACGGGCATCCGGTTCTGCGCGTTGGTGGGATGACGGTGCTGTCGAGTACGGAGGAGCGCGTGGTGGCGGAGCCCGAGATTTCCGAGAGATTCCTTGAGGGCTATGCCCGCATCCTGTCCGAGGCGGCGGAGACCGGCCGGCGGCTCACCCGGGACGAGCTGGAGACCCGGCGCGCGCTCGGCCGCGAGGCCGCGGAGGCGGGACACCAGCTGCGGGCCCTGGTGCGGCGCCATCTCTCGGAGACCCGTGCCGCCTGGCCGCCCGCCGCGGCGGGCACGTCGTCGGCCGACGCCGTGCTGAGCGCCGTGGAACAGGCCGTCGACGCCTTCGCGGAGGGCTTCGAGCGGGCGCAGCGCCTCACCGTGCGGCGCGAGGAGGCGGCGCGGCGGGAGTTCATCGACGACCTGCTGTACGGACGCAGTGACCTGGGCAGGCTCGCGGAGCGCGCCACCCGTTTCGGGCTGCGGCTCTCGAGGGCGCACGCCGTCGCGGTGGCGGCGGGCCCCGAGGCGTACACCGAGTCCGATGCCGTGCCCCGCGGTGTGGAGGCGGCGATGCTCGCGCGCTTCAGCGGCCGGAAGATCCTGCTGACGACGAAGGACGGGCGTCTCGTCTGCATCGCCCCCGGCAGCCAGCCGGACGTCCTGCGGTACTTCGCCAAGCAGGCCCACGCCGCGACGGACGGCCACCAGGTCGCCGTCGGCCGCCCGCACCGCGGTCCCGGCGGAGTGGTCCACTCGTACGACGAGGCGCTCGACGCCCTCGATCTCGCGCAGCGGATGAGACTCGACGATCCGGTGCTGTACGCCTCCGACCTGCTGGTCTACCCCGTGCTGACCAGGGACCGGCAGGCGATGGCCGACCTGGTGCGCAGCGAGCTCGGTCCGCTCAGGGAGGCGCGGGGCGGCGCGGAACCGCTGCTGCGGACGCTGTCCGTGTACTTCGACGCGGGCTGTGTCGCCGCCGAGACGGCCCGCCGGCTGTCGCTGAGCGTGCGCGCGCTGACGTACCGGCTGGAGCGGATACACCAGCTGACGGGGTCGGATCCGTCCGACCCGATGCACCGCTACACGCTGCAGACGGCGGTGATCGGCGCACGGCTGCTGGACTGGCCGGCGAAGGATCTCTGACACCGCACCCGGCCGGGGAGCCCGCGCCCGGTGCCCGGCAGCCCGCGGCGGGCGGCGGTCGCGGGCGTACGGCCCGAGGGCCCGGACCGTACGCCCGGCGCGGACGGCCGCTCTACAGGTCGAACTCGTGCGGCGGCAGGTCGAGCGCGAAGCACGCCTCCCGCACGACGGCCTGCTCCGACTTGTCGAAGTCGCCGTCGGCGCCGCCGATCACGATGCCGATCTGGATGACGGCACGCGCCTCGGCGGGCTTCTTCCTCGCCTTGGCGATCTCCTGGAGCACACTGACCTTGCCGAAGGCGAAGTCCGCGGTCAGCTTGTCCACGTAGGCGTTGAACCGGCGCTGGAGGTCGTCCGCCGGGAAGTTCCGCAGGACGTCGTTGGTGGCGATCAGCGAGGCGACGCGCTGCCGCTCGGACGGATCGATGGAACCGTCCGCCGCGGAGACCAGGGCGCACATGGCCATGCTCGCGTCCCGGAACGCCCCGCTCCTCAGGTCGTTCTTCTTCGCCTCCAGCTGCGTCTGCATCGTCGACGCGGATTCCTTGATCCGATCCCAAAGGGCCATGACGTCTCCATACGTTGCGTTGCCTGTGGTGCGGGAACCAGTCGAACTCTACAACGGTGTAGAAGAAGCGTGGGCGGCCGTCCACGGCACCGCGGCCCCCCGAGCGCGGGCACTCAGTAGGATGCGGCGGATGAACAGGCCCACAGCTACGGATGACGGCGGCACCCAGGACGGCCCACGGCTGCCCCGGCGCGGCCAGGGGCAGCTGGAGTCCCAGGTCCTGACCGTGCTGCGCTCGGCGGGCGGCCCCGCGACGGCCGGCTGGGTGCAGGAGCACCTGGACGGCGACCTCGCCTACACCACGGTCATCACGATCCTCTCCCGCCTCTACGCCAAGAAGGCCGTGACCCGGACCCGCCAGGGCCGTTCCTACGCCTGGACCCCGGCCTCCGACGAGGCGGGGCTCGCCGCCCTGCGGATGCGCCGCGTCCTGGACGGCGAACGGGACAGGGGAACCGTCCTGGCCCGGTTCGTCTCGGCGCTGTCCCCGGGCGACGAGGCCAGGCTCCGTGAGCTGCTCTTCCGCGCCGGGGACGGCCCCGACGACGGTTCGGACGGCTCCGCCGCCCCGGAAGGCTGAGAGCCACCACGATGGGCGTCTTCGTCTACCTGCCACTCGTCCTGCCGCTGACCGCACTGCCCATGGCGCGCCTCGCCGAACAGCACCTGCACCCCAGGAACGCCACCCGGCTGCTGGCCGTCGTCGGCTCGACACTGGCCCTGTGCAGCACGCTCTGCCTGGCCCTGCTCATGGTGGTGGGCACGGCCCAGCTCCCCGGCAACCCGCTGCCCGACGGCTGGTCGGACCCCGAGGTGCGCGCCGCGGTGCCGTACGAGGAGAAGGCCGGCCTGGTCGCGATCGGAGCCCTGGGAGCGGTGGTGGTGGCCTGCGGCAGCACCCTGCTGCGGCACGCCAGGACCCGCGTGCGCGCCACCCGCGCCCTGTCGTCGTACACCGGTCACGGCCTGCCGGGGGACCTCGTCGTGCTCCCGTCCCCCGACCCGTACGCGTACGCCCTGCCGGGGAGGCGCGGACGCGACGGCAGGATCGTCGTCTCCACGGCGATGATGGAGTGCCTGGACGCACGCGAACGCCGCGCGCTCGTCGCTCATGAACGCGCGCACCTGGCCGGCCGCCACCACCGCTATCTGCTGGTGACGCAACTGGCGGCGCGCGCCAACCCGTTCCTCCTGCCCCTGCGCACGGCGGTGGCGTACAGCACCGAACGCTGGGCGGACGAGGAGGCGGCCTGCGCGGTCGGCAGCCGCCGGGTCGTCGCCACGGCGGTCGGCAGGGCGGCCCTGGTACCGCACCGCCCGCCGGGACCCGCCGCGCTCCCCGCCTTCGCGGCGGCGGGCCCCGTGCCGCGCAGGGTGGCGGCGCTGCTCGACCCGGAACCCCCGGCCGGCCTCTGGCCCCCGGCCTCGGCCCATCTGGCCCTGGCGGCGGTGACCGCGACGGTGGGGACGGGGGCCTCGGCGCTGTCGTCGCTCAACGCGACGGTGACGCTCGTCGGCATCCTCCACGCGGCCACCCCGCTCTGACCCGCCGGCGCTCCGTCAGTCGGCGTCGCGCCCGGCGTGCTCGGGCGTGAGGTCGTCGTGCCCGGCGTGCTCCGGTACGAGGTCGTCGTGCGAGGGCATCGGCCGGCCGTCCGCGGGCACGGGCTTCCGGCGCCTGCCGGCCAGCGCCGCCTCGAGCTTCGAGGCCACCGGTTCCGTCCACCGGGCGGTGAGCGGTCCGGCGATCACCAGGATCAGCACGTACGCGGTCGCGATGGGCCCGATCCGTGGTTCCGTCGCCACGGCCAGTCCGGCGATGACGATCGAGAACTCCCCACGCGCGACCAGCGTGCCACCCGCGCGCCAGCGGCCGCGCGGACCGATTCCGGCCCGCCGGGACGCGTACCAGCCGGTGCCGATCTTCGTGAAGACCGTGACGAGTGCCAGCAGCGCCGCCGGAAGCAGCACGGGCGGGATCTCGGCCGGATCGGTGGACAGCCCGAAGAACACGAAGAACACGGCGGCGAACAGGTCCCGCAGGGGTGTCAGCAGCTTGCGCGCGCCCTCGGCGACCTCGCCGGAGAGGGCGATGCCCACGAGGAAGGCGCCGACGGCCGCGGACACCTGCAGCTGCTGGGCCACCCCGGCCACCAGGACGGTGAGCCCGAGGACGACGAGCAGCAGCATCTCCGGGTTGTCGGAGGACACCGCACGGCTGATGAGCCGGCCGTGGCGCAGCGCCAGGTACAGCACGAACCCGACGGTCCCGAGCGCGATCAGCAGCGCCATGCTGCCGCCCGCCAGACCGACACCCGCCAGCATCGCGGTGAGCAGCGGCAGGTAGACGGCCATGGCGAGGTCCTCGATGACGAGGACGCCGAGGATGACGGGCGTCTCGCGGTTACCGAGCCGCCCCATGTCGGTCATCACCTTGGCGATCACGCCCGACGACGAGATCCAGGTGACCCCGGCCAGGGCGACGGCCCCCACGGGCCCCCACCCGAGCATCAGGCCCGCCGCCGCGCCGGGCGTCGCGTTGAGTACGAAGTCGACGACCCCGGACGGGTACTGCGTCTTGAGGCTGGTGACGAGCTCCGAGGCGCTGTACTCGAGCCCGAGCAGGAGCAGGAGCAGGATGACGCCGATCTCCGCCCCGATGGCGGTGAACTCCTCGCTGGCACCGAGCGGGAGCAGACCGCCGTCCCCGAACGCGAGCCCGGCCAGCAGGTACAGCGGGATCGGAGAGAGGCCTATCCGGCCGGCGAATCTTCCGATGATGCCGAGCCCCAGAATGACGGCGCCCAGTTCCACCAGCAGTGCGGTCGTGTCGTGCATGGTCAGCCCTCCGCGATGATCTCGGAGAGCGTGTCGACACCCTCACGTGTTCCTACGGCGACGATCGTGTCCCCGATGGCCAGCCGGAAATCGGGGCCCGGCGACGGGTGCGCGCTGTGGGTACGCAGCACCGCCACGATCGACGCCCCCGTCCGTGTGCGCGCCCGGGTGTCCCCGAGGAGCCGGCCGCCGTACGGAGAACGGGTTCCGAGCGGGATGTGCTCGGTGACCAGATCGATCCCTTCGGTGCGCACGGCGTCGATCGGCGCGGCGTCGATGAGGTGTGCGAGCGCGGTGGCCTCGGTGGTGGTCAGAGGTACGGAGAGCACGCATGAATCTGGGTCGTCCTTCTCGTAGAACCCCAGGAACCGCCGCCCGTCGTGGTGCACGACCACGGAGACGTGCTGCCCCGACTCGGTGGTGTAGTCGTACTGGACGCCGACTCCCGGCAGCGACGTGCGGTGGGTTCCCATGGCTTCCTCCGGAGGAGCGCGCGGCGGCAGAGTGACGCTTTTGATCATCTCTTTATTCGCCCATTACCTTATCCGGCCGCGAGGATCACCCGGAGGAACGCTTTCTCCCGCTGCGGAGGCGGCCGCACGCGAACCGGGGCGGTCCGAAGACCTCACCGCGCGGAAGCGGGCTGCGGCTCCGGTGCCGCTGTTCCCCTTTCCCGAGAGGGGCTACCGGGCGAGCTGGGCGCAGATCGTCTTTCCGGCTCCCGGGCCGGGCGTGACGGTCAGGGCTTCGGTGAGGCGGCGGACCATGTGCCATCCGAAGCCGCCGGTGGCGCCGTCGAGGTCGGGGGTTCGCGCGCGGGGGAGCGCCGGATCGGGGTCGCTGACCGCAGCGGTCAGGGTGCGGGGCCCGGCCGAGAACCGGAGGGTGTACCGGCCGCCACCGTGGCGCAGTGCGTTGGTGACGAGTTCGGAGACCACGAGGACGAGAGTCTCGGCCAGCGCCGGGTCCGGTGCCGGGGAGAGGTGGTCGGTGAAGATGCGGGCGGCCTTGCGGGCCCGGTGGATGCTTTCCGTGCTGTCGCCCCGCACCACGGCCTCCGCGGGGGCCGTCGCGGTGTCAGGGATCTTCGTGTCGTTCATACGCGTACACCCCACCTGTGATCGGTTGTGACGCTTCCGCCTGGATAACCCGGGTGCCCGCCAGGACGGCCTTCCTAACTAGGTCCTCACCCGGTGTGCGCCCCGGTGCAGCTATCGAACACCAGTGGCGGCAGAAGTGCGCCACTCCGTCTCGCAGAAAATCTGTCATGACGGGAGTAGACATGCGCGCCCACTCGTATTAGTGTCTTCCTCGTAGCCAAGGGATCGAGAAGGCCCGGCAGAGACGAACTGCCGGTAGCAGTACGCGTAGTTCGCAGGACGGTGCGGTGGTGGAGTCCCGAAGCCAGGGTGGTTGCAGGACGGCGACGGGGCTGACGACCGGACCGGGTGGTCGCAATGTTGAGGGACCGCCATCAGCAGTACGGAACAGAGCAGTAAGTGATCCAGAGGGAAGAACGGAGGAGTTGAACACCATCGGGATCGCCCGGGCGGAAGAGTACGAGCCCGGGTACCGCAGGACATCGATAGGCAGGTGGTCTCCGGTCACGCATCCGCGATCCCCGCACCCCCGGCTGTGTACCGGGCAGTGCGGACACAGAAGGTCGGCGCATCGACAAGGCCGGCAGATGGTGTAGCAGTTTCCTTCGGGGCCCTGGTGCCATATGGCACCAGGGCCCCTCCAGCGCGTTCCAAGAGAGGTGAAATGCCCGCAGACGATTCCTACCGCCGTCTGGACGACGACGACTTTCCCGCCTACACCATGGGCCGGGCCGCCGAGATGATCGGCACCACGCCCGCCTTCCTGCGCGCCCTCGGTGAGGAGCGCCTGATCACCCCCCTGCGCTCGGAGGGCGGGCATCGCCGGTACTCCCGCTATCAGCTGAAGATCGCCGCCCGGGCGCGCGAACTCGTCGACCAGGGCATCGCCGTCGGAGCCGCCTGCCGCATCGTGATCCTCGAGGACCAGCTCGAGGAGGCCCAGCGCATCAACGAGGAACTGCGCAGCTCACCGGCAGGGTCCCGTGCCCCGGCGGACGCCTGATCGATCCGTGCACCGCGGGGCCGCCGTGCGAAGGACCGGTCGCGCCGGGCGGGAGCGGACAGGAGTGTGCCCGGCCGGTGAACCGCAGCCGGCCGGGCACCGAGGCGGGGCGGCTCAGTCCTTGATCTCGATCTTCTCGCCGCCGGCCGCCGGGGCGGGCACCACGGGCGCGGCGCCGCCCGCCCTGCTCTGCAGGTCCCGGAGCAGCGCGCCGAGGTCGACGCCGGTGGTGGAGTTCAGCAGTTCCAGACCCTGGGCCACGTTGTCGGTCACCGTGCGGGACAGCTGGCTCGCGCCGTCCGTCGAGATGACCGTCATCTTGTCGATGGCGCTCAGGGGCTCGGACGCCTTGGCGACGACCTGGGGGAGCACCTCGACCAGCATCTGGAGGACGGCCGCGTCACCGTACTGTGCGAAGGCATCGGCCTTCTTCTGCATGGCCTCGGCCTCGGCGGCGCCCTTCGCGGCGATGGCGGCGGCCTCGGCCTCGCCCTCGATGCGTACGGCGTCGGCGAGGGCCGAGCGGTGGAGCTTCTCGCCCTGACCGGTGAGACGGGAGCGCTCCGCGTCGGCCTCGGCCTCCTTGACCTGGGCGATACGGCGGGCCTCGGCCTCCTGCTCCGCCTGGTAGCGGGCGGCGTCCGCGGGCTTGCGGACCTTGGTGTCGAGCTCGCGGTCGGTCAGTGCCGCCTGACGCTGGGCGACCTTCTCCTGTTCGGCGAGGACCTCCTGCTGACGCGCCGCCTCCGCGAGAGGGCCCGCGGCGTTGGCCTTGGCCGCGGCGGCTTCGGTCTCGGCCTTGATCTCGGCCTGCTTCAGGTAGAACGTCCGCTCCGCGACGGCGATCTCCTCGGCGGCCTTCAGCCGCGCCTGCTCGGAGGCACGCCGGGCGATGGCCTCGGCGATGTCGGCCTCCTGCTTGGCACGGGCGGCCTCGGGGCGGCCGAGGTCCTCGAGGTAGGAGCCCTCGGTGGTGATGTCCTGGATCTGGAAGGCGTCCAGGATGAGCCCCTGGCCGGAGAGGCTGGCCTCGGCCTCCTCGGCGACCTGGCCGGCGAACGCGGCCCGGTCGCGGATGATGTCCTCCACGGACATGCGGCCGACGATGGCGCGGAGGGCTCCGGAGAGCACTTCCTGGGTGAAGCCGACGATGCCGTTCTGCTGCTGGAGGAAGCGCTGGGCCGCGGCACGGATCGCGTCCTCGCTCCCCCCGACCTTGACGATCGCGACGCCTTCGAGGTTGGACTTCACACCCCGCAGGGTGACGGCGCCGCGCACGGCGACGGGGATGTGCCGGCTGGAGAGGTCCAGGGTGAACTTCTGCTGGACGAACGGCACCACGAAGACACCGCCGCCGACGACGACCTTCTGGCCGCTGTTGTCGATGCTGGTGCGGCCGGTCACGGGGTCGGTGGACTTCTTGCCGCGACGGCCGGTGATGATGAAGGCCTGGCTGGGCCCCGCGACCTTGTACCGCGTGATCACGGCGAGGGCCAGGAGCACGGCGAGTACGACGATTCCGATGACGGCGATCACTACTGGACTCATGAGCGGTTCCCCCTTGCCGCCCCCGACGGAACGGCAGTGTGTTCGGGTGTACGGGTTGCGGGCGGGCGTACGGATCGGTGGCGGTCAGCGCTCGACGGGCCGGACCGTGACCGAGGTGGTCGAGAGGGTGGCCTCCACCCAGACCTCGGCCCCGCGTTCGACCGGGACGGCGCTCTTCGCGGAGAACTTCACGGTCTGGCCCGCGAGCCGCAGCAGGACCTCGCCGTAACCGTCGGCCGGGATCGGGGTGACCACGGAACCCGAGGTGCCGACGAGGTCGTCGCCGCGAGGCGTGGCCGTGGTCTGGTCCCGCATCAGGGCCTGGCTGAACTTCCAGGTCAGCCAGGCCACGACGACGCCCGCCACGGCTCCGGCCGCGAGGGCCACGGGGACGCCGGTACCGGTGGTGCCGAGCACGATCGCACCGCCGAAGCCGAGCGCGGACAGGAATCCGGCGATGACCGGCAGCGAGAGCAGACCGTCGAAGAAGCCGTTCAGCAGCCCGCCCAGCGCGTCACCGAAGAGCCCTTCGAGGATGCCGTCGAAGACCAGGGAGAGGGCGAGAAGCGCGATTCCCGCAATGCCGAGACCAAGAAGCACGGTCACGTGATCACTCCCCCGGTGTTCGCTGTCCCCGAAACGCCCCCGCCGGACTGGCTGAATGGTCCCACGGCGGAGGACGCGGCGGTACTGCCGGAGTCCGGCAGTTCTTACGGTTTTCCGATGCCGGAAAGCTGCTGGGTGAGCGTGCCGACCGACTGGAAGGTGGCGCCGAGCAGGGCGACGTGCTTCCACCGCAGCAGGCCGTCCGGCCCGATCAGGAAGACCGAGCGGCGTACGCCGATGCCGGGCGCGGCGACCCCGTAGGCCCGGCAGGTCTCCCGTCCCGTGTCGGCCAGCAGGGGCATACGCAGTCCCTGGCCACGGGCGAAGGACTCATGGCTGTCCACGCCCTGTGGGCTGATTCCCCAGACCTCGGCGTCGAGATCCTCGAAGGCCTCCAGGCCGGAGGAGTACGCACAGAGCTGCTTGGTGCAGACGGCCGTGTTGTCACCGGGATAGAAGGCGAGGACGACGGCCCGGCCGCGGGCGGCGGAGAGCGTGTAGTCACGCCGCTCGAAGGTGTCGTCGGCGAGCATGCCTCCGGGGAGGGTGAAGTCCGGTGCGGGAAAGCCGGTTCGGGGTCCTGACGCCATGTCGGCGGCTCCTTGGGTCGCGTACGGGTACGGTCCGTACCTCGCCCGGTGAACGGTACTTTCCACACATCGGCACGTTCGGCCCGTGAACGCGCCGTCCGGCACCGAACATGGGAGAGCGCGCGGGCGGCTGCCCGCACCACCCCGAGCTGGAGGTACGTGTGGCCGGAAGACCGCCGTCGGCAGCGGTGCTCATCCTCCACGGCGGTTACGAGACCGGCCTGGCGTCACCGGCGCCCGGTGTCCTGAACCTCCCCGGGCTGCGGATGCTTCCGGTCTCGCGCGCGGTGTCCCGTGCGGTGCGCGGTGACCCCGGGGTGCGCGTGCAGCGCGTCCGCTACACGCACCGCGGCTGGAACGGCCCCCGCGAGGACCCGCTGCACGACGCCCTACGGGTGCTGGACACCCTGCGGCGCGAGGCGGGGGACGTCCCCGTGGTCCTCCTCGGCCACTCCATGGGCGCCCGTGCCGCGCTCCACGCCGCCGGACATCCGCTGGTCCGCTCGGTGGTGGGCCTCGCCCCGTGGTGTCCGCCCGGTGATCCGGTGACGCAGCTGGCGGGGCGTGACGTCATCCTGCTGCACAGCACCCGGGACCGGGTGACGAGCCCTCTGGCCTCCCAGTCGCTCACGGCCAGGGCACGGCGCGCGGGCGCCCGCACCTGCCTGGTGACGATCCCGGGCAGCGACCACGCGATGATCCGCCGGGCCCCGGCCTGGCACCACCTGGCGGGCCTGCTGGTGGCCGGGCTGCTGGGGCTGACCCCGGTGCCGGAGCGGGTCGCGGCCGCTTTCGGGCTGCCACCGGGTGCGACGGCCTCCGAGGGCACACTCCCGCTGCACGGACTCGGCACCGGCGGGCCGGGCCCGCGGAGATGCGGCGCGGCGCGCGACGGCGGACGATGAGGTGCCGGGTGCCGGTCCGCCCGGGAGGCAGGCAGCTTCGCCCATGTCCTTCTGGAGGCTCCGTTGCAGGCCGAAGAGCACGCCGCCCCGCCGCTTCCCGACACGGCGGTGCTGGCCGCGTTGTTCGGCGGCAGCCCGGCCGGGGTTGCCGTCCTCGACAACGAGCTGCGCTGTCTGTACGTGAACCCGGCACTCGAACGGCTCAACGGGGTCCCGGCCGCAGCACGTCCGGGCAGGAGCATCACCGAGGTGCTGCCGGACATGGACGTGCGGGCGGACGTCATGCGCCAGGTCCTGGCCGACGGGCGGCCCCGCGAGATCACCACCGCCGGGCGGATCCGGGCGGACTCCGGCACCGAACGGCGGTACTGGCGTGTCGCCCTCCACCGGCTCGAGGAGAACGGGCGGGCGCGGGGGCTGGTCGGAATCGCCCAGGAGGTCACCGCCACCGAGAACCAGTGGAGGGAGCTGAAGAGGGCCAGGAGCTATCTGACGCTCCTCGACAACGCCGCCGTCAGCATCGGCACGACCCTCGACGTGGAAACCACCTGCCAGGAACTCGCGGAGTTCGTGGTGCCCGCGATGGCCGACGCGGCCGTCGTCGAGATGCTTCCCGAGGACGACGGGCACAGCCGGCGTGAGCCACCGCCCGGAGTGCTGCGGCTGCGGCGCGCCGGGGCGGCGGCGGCCCCGGAACTCGCCGACGCGCTGAACCGGTTCGGTGGGGCCGGTACGGACATCGACTACCAGGAGGACGCTGCCGTCCCCCGCTGTCTGGCCGCCGACGAGCCGGTGATCGAGAACTTCACCGAGGGCGGGCAGCCCGGCCGCGCGTCCGCCGCCGCATGGATGGCCGCCTACCGCGCCGTCGGCCTGCACTCGGCGGTCGTCGTACCGCTCACCGCACGGGGACGCCCGCTGGGGGTGCTCAGTCTGCTGCGGGCGGGGGACTCACCGCCGTTCACCGAGGGGCCGGACGTCGTCGTCGCCCGGACGCTCGCGGGCCGTGCCGCCGTGGACGTGGACCACGCCTACCGCTACACGCACGAACATCACATCGCACGAGAGCTCCAGCGTTCCCTGCTCTCCGAGCCGCGGGTGCCGAACCCGGACATCGAGATCGCGTCCCTCTACCTCCCCGCCGGCGAGGGGGCGGTGGTCGGCGGTGACTGGTTCGACGCCATTCCGCTGAAGGGGGGCCGCCACATGAAGGTCATGGGCGACGTGATGGGCCACGGCGTGGAGGCGGCCGTCGCCATGAGCAACTACCGCTCGATGCTGCGCCTCATGGCCGAGGACGACGACCCGCCGCACCGCATCCTGGCCCGTCTCGACAAGGCGGTCGAGCAGTCCGGCCTCGACCGGGCGGCGACGTGCCTGATCGCGGTCGTCGACCGGCGGGAGGGGGTCTGCGAAGTGGCCAGCGCGGGGCACCCTCCGCCGGTGCTCATCGACCCGGGGGCCGCCCGGGCGCGGGTGGCGCGGGTGCCCGTGGGGCCTCCCCTGGGCACGGGCCTCGGCGGGTACAGGACGACGGTGGTGCCCTGCGGCCCCGGGACGGTGCTGTTCATGTACACCGACGGGCTGGTGGAACGCCGGGGCGAGGACATCGACGTGTCCGTCGGACGGCTCACGCGGCTCACCCTTCCGGCGAGCGGGCAGCTCCAGGACCTGCTGGAGGAGGTCGTCGACCGGTTCGCGGACACGGCCGAGGACGACATCGCGGTCCTCGTCTCGCGGAGCCGGGGCTGCTGAACACCTCTGCCCCACGGGCCGCTGTCGGTGGCGGGTGCGAGGATCCCGCCATGGCACATCTGCTCCTCACCGACATCGAAACCGCGATCCGCAGCAGCTGGGACGCCGACACGACGACACCGGTGCACCGGCCGCACTGGGACGCGCGGAACCCGGCCCGTGATCAGTGCGGCGTCACCGCCCTCGTGGTCAACGACCTGCTGGGCGGCGAGCTGATCCGGGGAGAGGTGCGGGTCGGGGGCGAGCGCGTCGACCACCACTGGTGGAACCGGCTGGGCAAGGGCGTGGAGATCGACCTGACCCGGGAGCAGTTCGCGCCGCACGAGATCGTGTCCGGGGGTGTGGTGGTCGAGCGGCCGGCGGAGATCGTACGGCTCCGTGAGGAGTACGAGCTGTTGCGCGCCCGGGTGCTGGAGAGGCTGCGGGGGCGGATGCGGGCGGAGGAACGGCCCGGGGCGGTCTGAGCCCCGGCCGCCCGGTCAGTGGGAGTGCCGCCGGGAGTGTCCGCGCAGCCGGCGCAGGGCGAACACGGCGGACGTGGCCAGGGGCAGCAGCCCCGTCGCGGTGTGCGCGGCGGCCGGCCCTCCCCGGGTGCCTCCGGCCCTGCGCACCTGCTTGACGGCGCGCATGACGGCGATCGCGCTGCTGCCCGCACCCATGAGCAGACCGGCCTTGGAGTTCGCGGGTTTCCTGGGCATCTCGTATGCCTCCCGGTGACATCGCTGTGCGGTCCCCGCCTCCACGTAACCGGCTCCAGGGGCGGCCCGCAATCGGGGCCCGTCCGGATTTCCGGGCTTTCGGGCCGCTCCGGACGGCCAGGGCGTGCACCCCGGGTCGCGCGGACCGGGAGAAGGCCATGGCGCGCATGAATGTAGCCCTTCACGACGGGGGATGCGTGAAGGGCTACCCGTGCAGTATGACCGTTCACCGGTCCGCCGACAACTGACCGGTCGGTCAGTGCTGTTGGGGTGGTCAGGCGGCTAAGGAGGGCTCCGGCCCGGCGCCGCGCGGAGGGGGGGCCGGGAGTGGGCCGTGCCGGGGGCGGAGGAAAGCTGGCCCAGCCGCGATAGACATGACTTTTCGGTACGCCTAGGCTTTCTTCTGCGGTCAGGCCACATCAGTGACCCGGCGCACAGCAGAAGAGGTGCAGATGCCCCCGGAATCCCCGTCGCACGCCACGGACCGTCTCGATGACGACGACTACCCCGCGTACACCATGGGGCGGGCCGCCGAGATGATCGGTGCGACGCCAGGCTTCCTCAGGGCGATCGGCGAGGCCCGCCTGATCACCCCGCTCCGCTCCGAGGGGGGGCACCGCCGGTACTCGCGCTATCAGCTCCGTATCGCCGCCCGGGCCCGCGAGCTGGTGGACGGCGGGACCCCGGTCGAGGCCGCCTGCCGCATCGTCATCCTGGAGGACCAGCTCGAGGAGGCCCTGCGCCTCAACGACGAGCTGCGCCGCCCCGCCGCCGGCCGGAGCGGCAGCGATTCCTGACCGGCGCACGGATGTATATCTGTTTCGGCGGGCACAGAAATGTGTGCAATGAGCAGTGAGAGTTTATGCCGTGTACGGTGGAGTGAAGGCATAGTGATATGGCGTACAGCTCGCCTGCGCTCAAATCGTGCTACTGTTGATCTCAGTTGCAGTTGTGGTTCCCAAAACTTCAAGTGCACTCACCGGATTCGGTGGGCGCGCTTTTGTATTTCCGGTCTTCCGGACGGGGCAATCATTTGCGGCGACGTAGGGCTCGCACAGTGTGGGCCCACGGGCAACGCCCCGAAGGAGATATGACATGGCTACTGGCACCGTGAAGTGGTTCAACTCGGAAAAGGGTTTCGGCTTCATCGAGCAGGAGGGTGGCGGCGCTGACGTCTTCGCCCACTACTCGAACATCGCCGCCCAGGGCTTCCGTGAGCTGCAGGAAGGCCAGAAGGTGAACTTCGACGTCACGCAGGGCCAGAAGGGCCCGCAGGCGGAGAACATCACCCCCGCCTGATCGCTCAGGCGTACGGCGCAGCTGGGGCCCGCACCTTGGGGTGCGGGCCCCAGCTCGTTGTGTTTTTCCCGGCCGTTGTCACGGCTGTCGCACCGATGGAGTAATTCCCGGTGTGTACGCGTCATGACGCGGCAGTCATATGCAGTCATGTGAAGTGCTGAATCCGACTGGTTCATCCGGCGGACGCGCTTCGTTCTTCTTTATTTCACCGGCTCGTTCTTGCGATTCTTGGCGCCGTACATGGCTGCAGCCGCCCGGAAAGAATCCCTCGATACGTGCCATTCGAGGGAAAGGTTCTCCATTGAACCGCGATCGCACAGCTCGCACGAACGACCGATTTTCCCGGACGCGCTCCGGCGGATCCGGTGGCAGCCGCACTGCCAACGGGTTCCGCTCCGCGGGGTCCGGCCGCCAGGGCGCCCCTGGTCCGCAGAGCCGCTCCGGCGGGCCGAAGCGCTCCGGTGGCTACGGCCGCCGCGCCTCCTCCGTCACGGGTGAATTCGCCCTCCCGGTGACCATCACCCCCGCCCTGCCCGCCGTCGAGTCCTTCGCGGACCTGGACATGCCCGCGCCCCTGCTGGCGGCACTGGCTTCCGAAGGCATGTCCGTGCCGTTCCCCATCCAGGCGGCCACCCTGCCGAACTCGCTCGCCGGACGGGACGTACTGGGCCGCGGCCGCACCGGGTCGGGCAAGACGCTCGCCTTCGGTCTGGCCCTGCTCGCCCGCACCGCGGGCAACCGCGCCGACGCGCGCCGTCCGCTGGCCCTGGTCCTCGTCCCCACCCGGGAGCTGGCCCAGCAGGTCACCGACGCGCTCACTCCGTACGCCCGTTCCCTCAAGCTCCGGCTGGCCACGGTCGTCGGCGGTATGTCGATCGGCCGTCAGGCCAGCGCCCTGCGCGGTGGCGCCGAAGTGGTGGTCGCCACCCCCGGCCGGCTCAAGGACCTCATCGAGCGTGGCGACTGCCGGCTGGACCGGGTCGCCGTCACGGTCCTGGACGAGGCCGACCAGATGGCCGACATGGGCTTCATGCCGCAGGTCACCGAGCTGCTCGACCAGGTCGGCCCCGACGGTCAGCGCATGCTGTTCTCGGCCACCCTGGACCGCAACGTGGACCTGCTGGTCCGCCGCTACCTGTACGACCCGGTCGTCCACTCGGTCGACCCCTCGGCCGGCGCCGTGACGACGATGGAGCACCACGTGCTCTACGTCCAGGGCGCCGACAAGTACGCGACGACGACCGAGATCGCGGCCCGTGAGGGCCGGGTGATCATGTTCCTGGACACCAAGCACGCCGTGGACAAGCTCACCGA